>DATCXE010000330.1:0-4218 GCA_036565985.1 Bradyrhizobium sp. | reverse complement strand
TTTCCTGGACCGCATCATCCGCAGACGTGAGGGCGAAAGAAAGGCCATGCGCGCCTTGATCCTGGCATTCTCCATCCTGGCGATCATCGACAGCGCGCACTTTGCCAAGGCTGGCCTGAGCAGCACGCCCCGCGAAACGTTGGCGCCCGCCGATACGGCGATCGCTACCAACGAAGCGACCCAGGAGACCGAGGAACAGATCGGCCTCACCAAGGCAAAGCGTCGTGCAGTGCAACGTCGGCTAACCAGGCTCGGGTTCGACACGAAGGTCAATGGGAAGTTCGATGAATCGACTCGCGCGGTCATCGCGCGCTGGCAGGAGGAGTACGGCTACCCCACGACCGGCTTCCTCAACGCCGCCCAACACAAGGTGCTGACGGATGCCGCGAAGGAGGCTGGCAAATCTGACCGTAAGGACCGTCGTCGCGCTGGAGGCCGTGCTCGCTATTCGCGTGGTGTCGGCGGTCCGATCGGCGCGATCGGCGGCGCGGTGCGCGGCGTAGGGAGCGCGGTGGGCGGACTATTCCGCAGGTGACTCGTCCAGGCTCAAGATAGTTGGAAACTCGACTCGGCAGCCTGGCACTTTGTCGGACGGCTACAACGTCGTCCGCTTGCGACGGGAAAGCGGGAAATCGCGACGCCTGCTCAGGTGGCTTATTCGCGCGCGCCTTCCAGCTACCTCAGGCGTATTCTTACAATGCGTGGACCCAGGCCTCCGGATACAGCGCGTAGGCGTCGCCGCGACGCGCCAGCCGCGAGAATGCCGGAAAGTGCAGATGCATCCCGGCGATCAGGATGCCGTCGGTGGCGACACGATCGAACATCCGCTTTCGTGCGGCGGCAGCCGCGGCGAGATCGGTATCGAAGGCCATGCCGGCCTCGGGAAACGCCGTCTGCACCTCCGGCACGTGCACCGTGTCGCCCCAGATCATCAACTGATCGTTGCCGGAAGCGATCAGATACGCGGTGTGGCCCGGCGTATGTCCGAGGCTCGGCACGGCGGTCACGCCGGGAAACACCTCACCCTCCCTGAACAATCGCGTCCTGCTCTTGTAGGGCGCGACCTGTTCGCGGCCGGCCTGGAAATAGAGCTGGGCCGATCGCTCGTCGACCTTTGCCATCGCGCCGTCGTCGAACCAGTGCGCCAGCTCGTTCTCGTGCATCACCAGTTCCGCGTTCGGAAACAGAAGCTGCCCGTTCGACATGTCGGTCAGCCCTGCGGAATGATCCGGATGCATGTGGGTCAGCAAGACCGTATCGATCGACTTCGGATCGATGCCGGCCGACGCGAGGTTGCGCTGAACGAAGCCGGCGGTGGGCTGCAGATAATTGCCCGATCCGCTATCGACGATCGCGACGCGTCCCTTCGAATGGATCAGGAACGTGTTGACGCTGGTCCGCCGCGCCGGCCGGAACGCGTCGGTCAGGATTTGACGCGCCTTGTCGAGATCGACGTTGCGCATCACCTCGAGGGTGCCGTCGAGATAGCCATCGCTGATGGTGGTGACGATGATATCGCCGATCTTGCGATGGTAGACGCCGGGAATTTGCGCTGCTGGTTGCGAATTCATGTGGAGGACCCTGGGGCTGTTGGCGAAGTCATCTGGTTCGGTCAGGCGCCGACCGATTTCAGGAACTCATCGATGCAGTCGGAGAGCAGATCGGGGGTCTGCACCGCCATGTAGTGTCCGGTGCGGATCTCCGTGTATCGGGCGCCGGGAATGATCCTGGCCACGCCCTCGGCCAGCGGTGGCGGACGCACGCGGTCGAGGCTGCCGCCGATGACGAGCACCGGACAATTCAGCCGGGCGAGTTCATCCTGCATGTCGGCTGCCGCCAGCATCCGCCAGATCGTTGCGTAGCTCGAGGGATCATTGCCGAGCCATCGCGTCCGGAAGCGCTCGAACCGGCCGATATCGCCACGAAGCTCCGGGGCATATCCGTTCAGCATCGAATCCTCGGCCGCGAACGCCATGCCGGAGGCTTCGATCTGTGCGAGGCGCGCCAGTGCCGCCGGCCGGCGCTCCGGTGCGATGCCGGTGGCCGGGCTGCCCACCGCAACGGCGCTGGTGCGCTGCGGATACCGGGCTGCGAAGTGCAGGGCGATTGCGCCGCCGACGGCGACACCCGCAAGGGCTACCTTGCCGTCGATCGCAAAATGATCGAGCAGGGCCGCGATGTCGTCGGCCATCGTATCGAGGGTAAGCTCGCCTCGCACCTTCTGCGACAATCCGGCACCGCGGGTGTCATAGCGCAGGACCCGGCACGACCTCGCGAATCGTGGCGCGACCTCGTCCCAGCTTTCGAGCGAGCCGCCCATTTCGTGAACCAGCACCAGCGTGCGCTCGCCGCTGCCGCTCAACTCGCAGCGCAGTCCGACGCCGTTGGCTTCAACGAAATCCATCCTGCGCCCCCCGCGTTGTTTTCTTGTTGTCGTTGTTTTCGCGGCGAGCGATTGGCCGGTCGACATCGAAACCTGGGCTTCAGGATACCGCGAACCCCGTGAAACTCAAATTCCTGGGAGCCGGGAGCGGGGCGATATTGGATGTCAGCGAGCCGCAACGGCTCAATGCATCCTGGGCCACATTGACGCGCCAGCGGCACAACGTTTCGGGAGGTGCAAAATGCGGGATCCCTGGACCTAGTGCGCCGGTTCGTCCCGTCTGACGTCCAGATGTTCGGCAGCCAGCGATCGATAATGCGCAGCCATCTCCTTGTAATGCTGCCTTGAGATCGGGTCTGTTGCGCTCTCGGCGCGTGCCTCGAACATTTCCGCCTTTTCCCGCAGGATTTTGGCCTGGGTCTTCGACATGGCACTCACTCGCTCACATTTGTCAGGTCAGGCAGGCGAGGTAGACGATCGCGGCCGCGAGTATGGTCCCGATTGACCAGAGGGCGGGATCCCAGCTTTCCGGCCCGGCGCCGCCGTTATCGATCGGTGTCACGAGACGGCCTCCAATGTTCCGGCCGCCACTACATCTCCCGACTGTTTCAGAACGACTACGTGGGGAACGAAAATGGTTTCGTCAGGGGGCGGCGCCCGAGGATTCCGTGCCCTGGACACAAATCCCCGTGAGGCAGCTCACTCCCTGTGCGGGGCGTCTTTCGACCCCGAAAGCCCGATATTCGGGCGGCGCGACCTGTTCCCGCGGTTGCGGCGCAAAAGCGGCCTCTGCTATACGGCGGATGCGAATTCCCCGTTTGAGGCCTATATATATGTCCGTTGATGCCGCTACCGTCCGCCGCATCGCGCAACTGGCGCGGATTGCGGTTACCGAGGCCGAAGTTCCCCACCTTCAGGCCGAACTGAACGCGATGCTGGCATTCGTGGAGCAGCTTTCGGAAGTGAACGTCGACGGCGTCGAACCGATGACCTCGGTGACCCCGATGGAAATGAAGAAGCGTGCCGACGTGGTCAATGACGGCGAGATTCCCGACGACATCGTTGGGAATGCGCCGGAAACGCAAAACCATTTCTTCCTGGTGCCGAAGGTCGTTGAATAACATCTCAATTCGTGAAGATCGGAAGTCCGATGTGTCTGCTCTGCGACGATGAAAAGGCCTATCAGGCCTACATGAATTACCTCGACGCGATGGAGCGGCAGGGCAAGGCCGCCGATCCCGACAAGGCGATGGACGCAGTCCTCGACGCGCTCGAGGCTAATGAACGGACGCGGCCGAAGCCGAACGACCCGGCCAACGACAAGACGCTTTCTCCTTTCTTCTGCAGCCCGATCAATAAATGACCGACCTGACATCGCTGACGATCGCCGAGGCCCGGGAAGGCCTCGTGAGCAAGTCTTTCACCGCGCTTGAACTGACGGATGCGCACCTCGCCGCAATCGAGGCGGCGCGTTCGCTCAATGCCTTCATCCTGGAGACGCCGGACCAGGCCCGCGCCATGGCGCGCGCCGTCGATGCCAGGATCGCCAGGGGCGAGGGCGGCCCGCTCGCGGGTATTCCGCTCGGCATCAAGGACCTGTTCGCAACCAGGGACGTGCGCACCACGGCCTGCTCGAAGATTCTCGGCAATTTCGTGCCGCCTTACGAATCGACCGTGACCTCGCAGCTCTGGCGCGATGGCGCCGTGATGCTGGGCAAGCTCAACAATGACGAGTTCGCGATGGGCTCGTCGAACGAGACGTCGTGCTTCGGCCCGGTGGTCAATCCGTGGCGGCGCGAGGGTTCCAATACCGATCTGGTGCCGGGTGGCTCGTC
>DATCXE010000322.1:0-6840 GCA_036565985.1 Bradyrhizobium sp. | reverse complement strand
GCCGACTTCCCCAATTTCGCCTACGTCAATCCGGACGCGCCGAAGGGCGGGATGTTTTCGCAACTCGTCGGCTCCGGCGGATCGACCTTCAATTCGCTCAACGCCTTTATCGTGAAAGGCGACAGGGCGAGCGGGATGGAGCTTACCTTCGCCTCGCTGATGGCGCGCGCGTTCGACGAGCCGGACGCGGTCTACCTGCTGGCAGCAGATGAATTGACCGTCTCCTCCGACGGGCTGGTGTTCCGTTTTCGGCTGCGGCCGGGCATTACCTTCCACGACGGCAGCGAGATCACCGCATCCGACGTCGCGTTCTCGCTGACGACGCTGAAGAGCAAGGGGCATCCGGCGTATTCGTCCGTGCTGCGCGATCTCTCCGACGCCACCGCCGAGGACAAGCGGACGGTCCAGTTGCGCTTCCAGCCGACCCGCGGTCTTGATGTGCCGGCGCTTGCAGCGGCGATGCCGATCTTTTCCGAGAAATACTATTCGACGCGGCCGTTCGACGAGACCTCGCTCGAAGTGCCGCTCGGCTCGGGTCCCTATCGCGTCGCGCGTTTCGAGCAGGGCCGTTACATGCAGTTCGAGCGCGTGAAGAACTGGTGGGGCGAGAACCTTCCGGTTTGCCGTGGCCTGTACAATTTCGATACGCTGCGGGACGAATACTATCGGGACCGCGAGGCCGGCTTCGAGGCCTTCACCGGCCGCAACTACCTGTTCCGCGAAGAGTTCACTTCGCGCGTCTGGGCGACGCGCTATGATTTTCCCGCGATCCGCGACGGCCGCGTCAAGCGGGATGTGATCCCCGACGAACGGCCGTCCGGCGCGCAAGGCTGGCTTATCAACACAAGGCGCGACAAATTCAAGGACAGGCGCGTGCGCGAGGCCTTGACGATCGCCTTCGACTTCGAATGGACCAACAAGAACCTGATGTACGGCTCCTACCAGCGCACGCATTCGGTGTTCCAGAATTCCGAGATGATGGCGCGCGGCGAACCGTCGCCGGCCGAGATCGCGCTGCTGGAGCCGTTCCGCGACCGCCTGTTGCCGGAAGTGTTCGGGCCGGCATGGGTGCCGCCGGAAACCGATGGGTCCGGACAGGATCGCAAGCTGCTGCGCAGCGCCGGCGAACTGCTCAACGCCGCCGGCTGGACGGTCAAGGACGGCCGCCGGTCAAATGCCAAGGGCGAACAGCTGACTGTGGAATTCCTGCTGACCGAGCGTTCGTTCGAGCCGCATCACCAGACCTTCATCAAGAACCTCAAGGTGCTCGGAATAGACGCCAACATTCGCCTCGTCGATCCCGCACAGGCCGAGGAGCGGCAGAAGGACTTCGACTTCGACATCGCGATCGCGCGCTTCATCTTTCCGCAGATCCCCGGCAGCTCGCTGCGAAACTATTTCTCGAGCGAATCAGCCAGGACCAAGGGCTCCAACAATCTTGCCGGCATATCGGACCCGGTCGTCGATGCGCTCGTCGACAAGGCGATCGCCGCGCAGACGCAAGGAGCCCTCGACAATACCTGCCGCGCGCTTGACCGCGTGCTGCGTTCCGGCCGCTACTGGATTCCACACTGGAACAAGGCCTCGCACTGGATCGCCTATTGGGACCAGTTCGGCTTTCCACCAACCAAGCCGCGCTATGCGCGGGGCGCGCCCGAAACCTGGTGGCATGACCAGGCCAGGGCCGCCAAACTCGATCAGGCGAAATAGCCCATGAGCGCCTATATCGCCCGCCGCATCCTCCTGATGATCCCGACATTGCTCGGCATCCTGTTCGTCTCCTTTGTCGTCGTGCAGTTTGCGCCCGGCGGGCCGGTCGAGCGCGTGATCGCGCAGCTTTCCGGCGCCGATACCGGCGCGGCCTCGCGCGTGTCGGGCTCGTCCGGCGGCGATTTCGGCGCACGGCCCCAGGTCGGCGCATCCGCCGATGCCGTCAATTCGAAGTACCGCGGCGCGCAGGGACTCGATCCGGAGTTCATCAAGAAGCTCGAGACGCAGTTCGGCTTCGACAAGCCGGCGCCGGAGCGATTTCTGCTGATGGTATGGAATTTCGCGCGCTTCGATTTCGGCAAGAGTTATTTCCGCGACGTCAGCGTGATCCAGTTGATCAAGGAGAAACTGCCGGTCTCGATGTCGCTCGGCATCTGGATGACGCTGCTGACGTACCTGATCTCGATCCCGCTCGGCATCCGCAAGGCTGTCGCAGACGGGTCGAAGTTCGACACCTGGACCTCCGCGGTGATCATCGTAGGCTTTGCGATCCCGGGCTTTTTGTTTGCGATCCTCTTGATCATCCTGTTTGCCGGCGGTTCGTTCTTCAACCTGTTCCCGCTGCGCGGCCTGACCTCGGACGGCTGGGCGCAATTTCCATGGTACTGGAAGATCATCGACTATTTCTGGCACCTGACGCTGCCGCTGATCTCGATGGCGCTCGGCGCCTTCGCCACCATGACGCTGCTGACCAAGAACTCGTTCCTCGACGAAATCCGCAAGCAGTATGTGATGACCGCGCGCGCCAAGGGCTGCAGCGAGCGGCAGGTGCTGTACAACCACGTCTTCCGCAACGCGATGCTGATCGTGATCGCGGGCTTCCCGGGCGCGTTCATTCACGCCTTCTTCTCCGGCTCGCTGCTGATCGAGACTATCTTCTCGCTCGACGGCCTCGGGCTGCTCGGCTTCGAGAGCGTGCTGAATCGCGATTACCCGGTTGTGTTCGGCACGCTGTTCATCTTTTCGCTGGTCGGCCTCGTCATCAATCTCATTTCCGACCTCACCTATATGTGGATCGATCCGCGGATCGATTTCGAGGCGCGTGAGGTCTGATGACGATCACAGCCCCCCAGCCGGTCGAGACCTCGACGCAATCGCCGCTCGGCACGGCAGTCCCGATCGCGCGTCATCCGCTCGCAATTTCGCCGCTCAACAAGCGCCGCTGGCAGAACTTCAAGGCCAACCGCCGGGGCTACTGGTCGTTCTGGATCTTCACTGTCCTGTTCGTGGTCTCGCTGTTCGCCGAACTGATCGCCAACGACCGGCCGTTCCTGATCAAGTATGACGGTCATCTCTACTGGCCGGCCTTCGTCAGCTATTCCGAAACCACCTTCGGCGGCGACTTCGAGACCGCCGCCGACTATCGCGACCCCTATCTGCAGAAGCAGATCGCGGCCAAGGGCGGCACCATCATCTGGCCGCTGATCCGCTATTCCTACGCCACCCACAACCTCGATCTGCCGACGCCCGCGCCGTCACCACCAACGTGGATGCTGACCGAAGCGCAATGCAAGGAGGTGGTGCAGAAGAAGGGGCTGAAGAGCTGCCGCGACCTCGAATATAACTGGCTCGGTACCGACGATCAGGGCCGCGACGTGGTCGCGCGCTTGATCTATGGTTTCCGCATCTCGGTGTTGTTCGGCCTGACGCTGACGATCGTGTCGTCGATCATCGGCATCGCGGCCGGCGGCGTGCAGGGCTATTTCGGCGGCTGGGTCGATCTGTTGTTTCAGCGCTTCATCGAAGTCTGGAACGCGATCCCCTCGCTCTATCTGCTGCTGATCATATCGGCGGTGCTGCCGCCGGGGTTCTTCATCCTGCTCGGAATTCTCCTGCTGTTCTCCTGGGTATCGCTGGTCGGGCTGGTGCGTGCCGAATTCCTGCGCGGACGAAACTTCGAATATATCCAGGCGGCGAGGGCGCTCGGCGTTTCCAACGCCAAGATCATGTTCCGCCACCTGCTGCCGAACGCCATGGTGGCGACCATGACGTTCCTGCCCTTCATCGTGTCGTCCTCGGTGATGACGCTGACCGCGCTCGATTTCCTCGGCTTTGGCCTGCCACCCGGCTCGCCGTCGCTTGGCGAAATGCTGGCGCAAGCAAAAGCGAATGTGCAGGCGCCGTGGCTCGGGCTCACCGGTTTCTTCTCGGTCGCGATCATGCTGTCGCTCTTGATCTTCATCGGCGAAGCCGCGCGCGACGCCTTCGATCCGCGCAAGACGTTCAGGTAAAGGCCGAGCATGGACGCCATCAACCAGCCCCTGCTCGATGTCCGCGACCTCTCGGTGGCGTTCGGCAGCACGCTCGCCGTCGATCGGGTCTCGTTCTCCATCAAGCGCGGCGAATGCGTGGCGCTGGTCGGCGAATCCGGCTCGGGAAAATCCGTCAGCGCGCTGTCGATCCTGAAGCTGCTGCCATATCCGAGCGCCTCGCATCCCTCGGGCCAGATCCGCTTCCGCGGCCGCGATCTGCTCACGGCGGGCGAAGGCGAGATGCGCGAGATCCGCGGCAACGACATTTCGATCATCTTCCAGGAGCCGATGACCTCGCTCAATCCGCTGCACACGATCGAGGCGCAGATCGGCGAGATCCTGCTTCTGCACAGCGGCGTCAGCGGGGCGGTGGCGCGCTCGCGCACGCTCGAACTGCTGACGCAGGTCGGCATTCCCGATCCCGATACCCGGCTGAAGAGCTATCCCCATCAACTGTCCGGCGGCCAGCGCCAGCGCGTCATGATCGCGATGGCGCTCGCCAACGAGCCGGATCTGCTGATCGCGGACGAGCCGACCACCGCGCTCGATGTCACGGTGCAGGCCCAGATTCTCGCCCTGCTGGCGGAAATTCGTTCCCGGCTTGGCATGAGCATGCTGTTCATCACCCATGATCTCGGCATCGTCCGCCGCATCGCCGACGTCGTCTGCGTGATGAAGTCAGGCGAGATCGTCGAGCAGGGGCCGGTCGAGCAGGTCTTCACCGCGCCGAAACATGCCTATACGCGGGCGCTGCTGGCGGCGGAGCCGAAGCCCGATCCGGCACCGCCGCGGCCCGAAGCGCCGGTGGTGATGTCGGCGGACGATCTGAAGGTCTGGTTTCCGATCAAGCGCGGACTGCTGCGCAAGACCGTCGGCCACATCAAGGCGGTGGACGGCGTCAGCATCGCGGTGCGCAAGGGCGAAACGCTCGGCGTGGTCGGTGAATCCGGCTCGGGCAAGACCACGCTGGGTCTGGCTCTACTGCGACTGATTTCCTCGGACGGGCCGATCGTCTTTCTCGGCAACAACATCCAGGGCCTGCGCTTCAAGGATATGCTGCCGTTCCGCCGCGACATGCAGATCGTGTTTCAGGATCCGTTCGGCGCGCTGAGTCCGCGAATGTCGGTCGGCGACATCGTCGCCGAGGGGCTCTCCGTGCATCAGCGTTCGCTGTCGCCAGAGGAGCGCGAGGCGCGCGTCGTCAAGGCGCTCCGCGATGTCGGCCTCGATCCGGAGACGCGCTTCCGCTATCCGCACGAATTTTCCGGCGGCCAGCGTCAGCGCATCTCGATTGCGCGCGCCGTGGTGCTGGAGCCGAACTTCGTCGTGCTGGACGAGCCGACCAGCGCACTCGACATGTTGTTCCAGGCGCAGATGGTCGATCTGTTGCGCGAGCTGCAGCGCAAGCGCGACCTGACCTACATGTTCATCTCGCACGACCTGCGCGTGGTGGCATCATTGGCCAGCCATCTGATCGTGATGCGCCACGGCAAGGTGGTCGAGGAAGGCCCGGCCGCGGAGCTGTTCAAGAATCCGAAGAGCGACTACACCCGCGCGCTGTTTGCGGCCGCGTTCCGGATCGAGGCTGTTCCGAATCCCTAGATATGGTCGTCATACCCGCGAAGGCAGGGTATCCAGTACGCCGCGGCTTCTCCACGTCATTGCGAGCGCAGCGAAGCAATCCACGTCTCGGCTCGGGATAGATGGATTGCTTCGTCGCTTCGCTCCTCGCAATGACGTAGCGATGGCGAGGCTATAGCCGCTTGATGGCCGTCACCTCGCTGCCCGATGCCTTGATCCGCGCGATCGCGTCGTGGGTGTTCTCGATCACCGTTGCCATATGATGCGCGTTGGCGTGAACGATGGTCGAGGCATCCCGCACGATCGCGACGTGCCCCTTCCAGAAGATCAGGTCGCCGCGCTTCAAATGTTTCATTTCCGCCGGGCTCAGCTCCCGCCCCAAGCCGTCCTGCTGCATGTCGCTGTCGCGCGGGCAGCCGGTGCCGGCGGCGGTCAGCGACACCTGGACGAGGCCGGAGCAATCGACGCCGAGGCTGCTCTTGCCGCCCCAGAGATAGGGCGTGCCGACAAATCGCTCGGCAACCGCGACGAAATCCTTTTCCATCATGTCGATATCAACGACATGACTGCGCGGCAGGTAGCGGCCTTCGCTGGTCACCGCGAACGCGCCGTCCTCACGGACAACCGTTATCCTTGCGCCGGTCGACAGCGTCTCGACCGGCGGCAGCTTGATCGAAGGGCCGGGAAACGCAAACGTCCGCAGTGCCGCGACCTTGTGCGTCGGTGCAGCCACCGGCTTCGCCAGCGCCGCATCCGGAATCCAGCCGACATAGCCGTCGCCGTTCAACTGGCCCCAGGCAAAGCCTTCATCGTTGCGGTCGTAGATGGTGACGCGTTCGCCCTTCAGCGCCTGCGTCGACAGCATGGCATCGGCGGCCGGCCTTTCGCGCAGGGGCGCGATGGCGTCGGTGACGCAGAATTCCTCGCCGGTGACGAAGCGGGCAGCCTTCACCTTCCCCTCGAGATACTTCGCGGCGACTTCGGGCCGTGCCGGCGTCAGGCGCGGATCATCCATAGCGTTCGCTCAACAGTTTGTAGATCGCGCGCGCGGCCTGGCATTCGCCGCCTTCGGGGCGCGCTGGTTTTGCGGAAGGTGTCCAACCATAGATGTCGACATGCAGCCAGCTTTTTGCATCCGTCACGAAGCGCTGCAGGAACAGCGCGCAGGTGATCGAGCCGGCAAAGCCGCCCGATGGCGCGTTGTTGATATCGGCGGTTTTTGAATCGAGCCAGGAAT
>DATCXE010000306.1:0-2650 GCA_036565985.1 Bradyrhizobium sp. | reverse complement strand
TCAGTTCGGCGTGGGCCGCTGAACGGAATCGATCACGAGCACAGTGCCTGGAAGCTTTGTCTCGGTCAGCTTCAAACCCGCCTGATCACCAAGCGCAGTAAACAGCGACACGCCTGTGTCGCTCGGCACGATGCTGCCATCTGGTGACCGCTTGGGTGGATCCCAATGCAGTTGAAGATCGAAGTTCCCGGTCAGTCCGGTGCGATCGATGATGCGCCGGCCGAGGAGACCGGACAGACCTGAGGCGATCTGACTGACCGGCACGCCTTCCAACACGATCGATCCCGGTGACATCCGGAATCCGCACGCCGGCGGTCCATCGTCAGGCTTGGCTTTCGCGATGACCGCCGCGCAATCGATCTTCGAGGGCGTGAGACGAGGTCCGAGCCGACCATCGGAACGGCTCATCATCAGCGCGAGACCTTGCGACTCGCGCGTTTCGGTATGCGCCACCAGCGAGAATCGCTCGCGCAACAGGGCTTGCAGCATCTGTTGCACCAACGGCGAGCCGCGGTTCGGACCTTCGAGCGGCGGAAGTTCCTGCGTCGCCTTGGCGGTGATGTCGAAGGGTTCACTGGCCGCCCATCCAGGTGCGCCAACGATCTCGAAGTCCTGCACGCCAAAGGCCAGCTGAATCAACGACCGCAGCGGCGTATTGATCGCCAGAAAGCGCCCGCCTGGCTCAGTGTCCAGGCGGATCATCAGTTCGCCTGAGCGATTGGGCTTCACTGAGGCGACGTCGAACGTCGCCCCTCGTTGAGCAGTGACCATGCTCGACCACACCGCGACCGCGCAACCGATCGAAACCCACGTTCTCATACGGACCTCCGGCTATTCGACGCCGAAGGCCAGCAAAACGTTACCCGCTTGCGCGCCGCTGCTGATCGCGTAGCCGGAGCCGATGTAGACCATGCCGTCCACGACAACAGCGCCCGCCGTCGCAATCGCGCCGCCGCGAGCAGGCACCTTGTTCACGGTCGCGATGTCCTGCGCAGTGTTGAACTCCCACAGCTGCTTTCCATCCGTAGACGACATCGCAAACAGACGACCGTCGCCGGAACCCTGGAAGACAACGCCGGGGATCGCTGTCGGCGCAGCACCAAGAGCGGCAACGCCGCGGCCGCCGACACCAGGGGCTGTGAAGACCCACACGGTCTTGCCATCAGCGGCCTGCACCGCACCAACACCCGCGGCGCCCATGCCGTAGTACACCTGCCGCTGATCGGTGGCGCCGCCCCACACGATTCCGCCGCGCCCGCGTCCGGTGAAGCCGACCGGTTGCCCTGACGGATTCACGCGGAACAGCACCTTCCCATTCGCATCGGGATCGAGTGCAAGAACATCCGCGCCTTTCGTGCCCGCAAACAACGCGCGCTTGCCGTTGGTCAGTGTGACCAGGATTGGCGAGTTGCCGATGTCGTAGTCGGGCCCCATCTTGGGTGGGCAGGCTTCGCTTCTATTGGCACCCGCGCACCCGCCCATGAACAGATCGTCCTCTGTGGCGCGATGCGACCACAGCAGCTTGCCTGTCTTCAGATCGAGTGCGATGACGGCATCGGTCAGCGGGGATTCAGGTGGTGTTACCGCGTCACCGGTTCCGACGTACAGCGCGCCGCGAACCGGGTCGATCGTCGGCGAGTTCCACACACCGCCAGTCGCCGGTCCATAGAGCTGCGCGCCGTTGGCCGGCTTCTTCCACGGCTTCGGGGGATCGGCGAGATAGAACTTCCAGATCTCCTTGCCGGTGTTCGCATCGAGCGCCGCGACGCCACCGCGCGCGGTGCAGCAGGGATAGTCCTTGTTACCGCTGTTGAACTCCTCAGAGCCGGAGATCGGCACGTAGACACGACCCTCGTAGTACTTCACGCCGGCCGTGATGCGGGCGACGACGTGATCGTCGACGCGGGTCTTCCAGAGCTGACGTCCGGTCTGCGCGTCGAGCGCGAAGACGTTGGCGTGGCCGTCGCCGAAGAAGACCGCCCATCGCGAGTTGCCCTGTCCACTCACGGCGCCGACCGTCACCGAATTGCGGACGATCGAACCGTTCTGGAACGACCAGTAGACGCAGCCGTTCTTCGCATCGAGCGAGTAGGTGTAGCCGTTATCGCCGGAGACGAAGACGCGGCCCGACACGACCGACGGCTGCGAGTTATTGGTCACGCCCTTGGGAAAACCGAACGCCCACTTCAGTTTCAACTTCGGCACGTCGGCCGCAGACAGGCGCGCAGCTGCCGCAGGCTGGAATCGTGAGTTGCCGAGATCGTTCCCCCATCCGTTCCACGACGGACCGCTGGCCGGGTCGCGCATCGGCGGATTCGCCGTGCATTGATTGGGCATCGATTTCGCCTCGCCGGCGCCAACGCTGCCGAGCGGCCGGCCGCTCATGAATTCGGCGACGCGCTGTTTCTGGATGTCGCTGAGTTCAACGCCGCCGTGATTGCGCCCCTTGAGCGACTCGAAGATTCGGTCCGGCGTCAGCTGCCGAATGCTGGCCGCCGTCGGCGTTCCATCGGGCGACTCGTTGCGATGGCAACCGTAGCACTGTCCCTGGAACGTCGCCCATCCGCTCTCGGTGCCGGGCAGTGGCGTGCCGCGTCCCGCGGGCTGTGCGGCGCCTTGCGCTGGCGCGGGTGCGGGCGCCTGCGGCGGG
>DATCXE010000300.1:0-9406 GCA_036565985.1 Bradyrhizobium sp. | reverse complement strand
TCGTGATCGCCTTCCCGGTCGTGGTGACAGCCCTGCTCGACAAGCCGCTCGACGTCGATCTCAGCAAGGTCAAGATCGAGGTGCCGCAGATCGAATTGCCGCCGCTGGATTTCGGCCAACCGAAATAGCGGAGAAAATTCTCCGCCGTCATGCCCCGCGAAGGCGGGGCATCCAGTAATCGCCGGAGTCAGCGATAGACCGAAAGTGCACAGAGTACTGGATCGTCCGCCTTCGCGGACGATGACAGCTCGAAAACGCCCCCCGGAGCTCTCGCTTCGGGGGTTCTATTCGTCGCGACGGCGGCGCGCCATCAGCCTTGCGCGTTGCGCGCCATGAAGCTGTCGTAGCCGAGCTCGGCGACCTGGAACCACTGGTAGCCGTTGGCCGTGAAGCCATTCAGCGACTCCAGGACTTTCTTGAAGTTCGGATTCGTGGCTGCGGTCTCGGCGTACAATTCCTTTGTCGCCTTCAGGCTGGCTTGCATGATCGGCGGCGAAAAGGAATGCAGCTTGGTGCCGCCGGCCAGCAGCTTCTTCATCGACAGCGGGTTGAGCTGATCGTATTTGGACATCATCCAGTTATTAGCCGTCTGCCCGGCCTGCTCGAGGATGCTCTGATAGTTCTTCGGCAGCGAATTCCATTTTTCCAGATTGACGATGCCGAGCAGCATCGGGCCGCCCTCCCACCATCCGGGATAGTAATAATGCGGCGCGACCTTGTTGAAGCCGAGCTTCTCGTCGTCATAGGGGCCGACCCATTCCGCCGCGTCGATCGTGCCTTTCTCGAGCGCCGGATAGATGTCGCCGCCGGCAAGCTGCTGCGGCACCACGCCGAGCTTCTGCATCACGCGGCCGGCAAAGCCGCCGATGCGCATCTTGAGCCCCTTCAGATCGTCGACGGTGTTGATCTCCTTGCGGAACCAGCCGCCCATCTGGCAACCGGTATTGCCGGCCAGAAACGAGGTGACGTTGTAGCTCTTGTAGAACTGGTTGAGCAGGTCCCTGCCGCCGCCCTGCATGTACCAGGCCTGGTTGATGCGCTGGTTGGGTCCGAACGGCACCGCCGTGCCGAACGCAAATGTCGGATCCTTGCCGAAGTAATAGTAGGACGCCGTGTGTCCCATCTCGACGGTGCCGTTCTGGACGGCATCGAGCACCTGCAAGCCTGGAACGATTTCGCCGCCGGCAAACGTCTGGATATGAAACTTGTTGTCGGTGGCTTCGGCGACGAGCTTGGCCATCACCTCGACGCCGCCCCAGAGCGTATCGAGCGATTTCGGCCAGCTCGCCGTCAGCCGCCATTTGATTTCCGGCATCGACTGCGCGATGGCGGGGGCTGCAAGCGTTGCGGCGCCCGCGGCGCCAATACCGGTCACCTTGAGAAAATCTCTTCTCTTCATTGAATCCATCCCTGTTGAATGTTGGTTTGTGTCTGTGTGCGGGCCTTCTTGGCGAGGCCTCTGCAACCAGCATGGATCAGCCGGTTCCCGATTTCCATCCAAAACCTGGGGGCGTACTCATAAAGGGCTTGATGATGCAGGCGCGGCCAGTCCGGGTGGAACGCTGTTCGGCGTCAGCATCAAGCTGCTGGCCGGCACCAGATTTAGGCGCATGACGCCTGATCGTGCAGCGGGAGGCTCACATGCCACTGCCTCCGCCACCGCCGCCACCAGCCTGTCTGGATATCTCGGTTTCTCTGTCCAGGACCTCGCCGGGCGCATAACCGAAAGCTCGCGGATAGACGTTCTTCGGGCCCCTGGCCCGCATCTCATGCCGCGGCGCGTAGACAGAGACAGAGACGCCCGAGTGCTTTTTCCCGGATATCTTATGATGCAGACCAGGTGTTTTGCCCGGTACATCCCGCGCGAACACGGCCGGTGCAGCGGCGATGAGAGCGGCGGCAGAAAGTGCGATGATGATTGTTGTCTTCACTTTTCAGTCCTCCATCCTTGGAAAACAGAAAGTTCGCGCCAGCGCGCCGAGATCAGACTCGTCTTCAAACGGGCAACATCCTGGTGATGCCCCGGTTGACATGTGACAGATGACTTTCAGCTGTCCGTCGCAGCATCACATCTGCCTGCGTGCCAGGCCTTCGAGTCCTGATCCAGCCGAACGTGTTAACTCCGGCTTGGTTCAAACATTCCGGACAAGTACCGAGAAAAGCGCGATCTGGTATGACAGCAATGTTGCCTTATGGGCAGGTCAATATCTGCAACGGGTCGCATCTGGCTACTGGCTCAAGATGCAAAAAAGCTCGGCCTCTCAGGGAGACCGGGCCATTTCTTGCGGTTTGGATGCAATTTTTTGCCAATCGCGTCTAAGGCGACCGAGGGATGTGGAACGCACGTCTTTTTTTACCGACCGGCCGACGAGGTGTCGCTGTCGGAACGTGCTGGTTCGGTGTACGATGGCTTTCCAATCTGATGTCGCGAAGTGGAATTCACCCACGCGTAGGGTGAGTGAGCCGCGCCAATGGAAGAGAAATTTTCTCAAATAAGATTGGCACAGCCGCGGGGCACCGTGCTGACGAATATGGCCGTCGCAGCGCTGATAATTGCTGCGCTTTATTTCGGTCGCGAAATTTTCGTGCCCTTCGCGTTAGCGGTTCTCTTGAGTTTCGTTTTGGCACCGTTTGTGATGCGCTTACGCTCCTGGCGAATTCCGCGCACGATTGCTGTGCTGGTGGTCGTCGTCATCGGATTCTCGATCATATTTAGCCTGGGCGGTCTTATGGTTTCGCAGGCGACCCGCCTTGCCGCCAAGCTGCCCGGCTATCAACAGACATTGAGCGACAAGATCGAAAGCCTGCGCGGCTTGATGGGCGGCTCTGGAACATTGGAACAGGCGTCCACGGTTCTCAAGGAATTGAAGACAGAGTTGCAACATCGAGATGCGGCCGGTCGATCTGCTGACAGCGAACTCACCAGACAGCCGTCGGATAAGCCGATACCCGTAGAGCTAAGGCAACCTGATCCTGGTGCTTTGTCGACGTTTGGCGCAATCATCCAGCCACTGATTTCACCTTTAACGACGACAGGGATCGTCGTTATCTTTGTCGTCTTTGTCCTGCTGCAACGGGAAGACCTGAGAAATCGGCTGGTCCGACTAGCCGGATCAGCGGACATTCAACGGACAACTGCGGCCTTGGACGACGCCGGCAAGCGTCTGAGCAAGCTCTTTCTTACCCAGATCGCGTTCAATGCCGTGTTCGGTCTTGCAATAGGCATAGGTCTTGAATTCATCGGTGTCCCCTCGGCTCCGCTATGGGGTCTAGTCGCGATGATCATGCGATTTGTGCCGTACATTGGTGCATTGATATCTGCGGTTTTCCCTCTCATTCTCGCGGCGGCGGTGGGCTCGGGCTGGCAGATGCTGATACTTACGGCGACATTGTTCGTCGTCCTGGAGCTGCTCGCAGGACAAGTCCTCGAACCTTTGATTTTTGGGCATAGCTCGGGTCTTTCCCCGATTGCAATTGTCCTGTCAGCATCATTCTGGACCTGGCTTTGGGGGCCAGTCGGATTGGTATTGGCCACGCCCCTGACAATTTGTCTCGTCGTCCTTGGGCGGCATGTCGATCGCCTTAAATTCCTTGACGTCATGCTTGGCGACCGACCTCCGCTCACGGCGCCGCAACTGGCTTACCAACGAATGCTGGCGGGAGATCCCATTGAAGCGGTGGAACAGGCGCATGAATATCTGAATGATTCGTCGCTCGAGAATTATTATGACGCCATCCTCCTGAAAGGCCTGAGACTCGCGGAGGCCGATCGTCAATTGGGTCACCTCGATGAAGACCGATTGAACCAGGTAGTCTCGACAGTCGAAGAATTGGTCGCTGAGCTGGAGGCACACCAGGACGTGGCGCCGACAGACCCCAGGTCCCCAGATCTGAGCGAAAGTCCGGGAGCTGCCATCGCAATCGAGCAAGCAAGGTCCCAACACGCTTTGAGTCAGGAGCAGCCGACCTTGTCGCTTTCGGTGGTTTGCATTCCTGGAGCCGGGCGACTGGACGAGGCGACAGCGCTGGTGTTGGCGCAGCTTCTGCGGCACCGCGGGATTGGGGCCATAGCGGAAAAAGCTGACGCTCTATCAATGTCGAAACTGTCTTCGCTCGAGTTGGCGAATACCGCGCTTGTATGCGTCTGCTACCTGAGTGAGCCGTCTACCGCCAAGATTCAGCACGCCGTTCGAGGGCTCAGTAGAAGGATTGACGGACCCCGTATCCTGCTCGCCTTGTTAGGAACGGAGGCTGTAAAGCCGGTGGGAGGCGCTTCCAACCCGCTGGTAGCGAGCGGGTCATTCGGTGCCGCCTTGGAAGCAATAGTCCAAGTGACCTCCGAGCAACCCATTCGGGCCAAGGTAGCTGCTACTGCATAAAAACGAATCTTTTGCGCGTTTGGATTACCGAACGCTGCAGGGCGGCTGCCGCTTGTAACCAGCAGTCATAACAATTCGAGGTCCGCAAAAAAAGCCCGGCCTCTCGAGGAGACCGGGCCATTTCTTGCGGTTGAGAAGCTGGATCAGCCGCGGGTGCGCGAGCGGATCATGAAGCTGTCGTAGGTGTACTCGGCGACCTGCCACCACAGATACTGGTCGGAGCGGTAGGCCTGCATCGCGTCGATCGACTTCTTGAAGTCGGCGTTCTTGCCGGAGAGTTCTGCCCACAGCTCGTTGGTCGCCTTCAGGCAGGCTTCCAGCACTTCGTTGCTGAAGGGGCGCAGCTGCGTGCCGCCGGCGACCAGACGCTTCAGCGCGGTCGGGTTCTGCATGTCGTAACGCGCGGCCATCCAGGTGTTGGCGTGCGCGCAGGCGTTGGCGAGGATAGCCTGATAGTTCTTCGGCAATGCGTTCCACTTCTCGAGGTTGACGAAGGAGTGAACCATCGGACCGCCTTCCCAGAAGCCCGGATAGTAGTAGTACTTCGCGACCTTGGCGAAGCCGAGCTTCTCGTCGTCATACGGACCGACCCACTCGGCCGCATCGATGGTGCCCTTTTCGAGCGCCGGATAGATGTCGCCGCCGGCGAGCTGCTGCGGCACCACGCCGACCTTCTGCAACACCTGGCCGGCGATGCCGCCGATGCGCATCTTGAGGCCCGACATATCGGCGACCGTCTTGATCTCCTTGCGGAACCAGCCGCCCATCTGCGTGCCGGTGTTGCCGGTGGGGAAGCCGACGACGCCGAACTTCTTGAAGAACTCGTTGCCTAGTTGCTCACCGCCGCCCTGGTACCACCAGGAATTCTGCTGGCGCGCATTGAGGCCGAACGGGACCGAGGCGTAGATCGCAAAGGTCGGATCCTTGCCGACGTAGTAGTACGAGACGGTGTGGCACATCTCGACGGTGTTGTTGGAGGTCGCGTCCAGCGCCTGCAGGCCCGGAACGATTTCGCCGGCCGCGAACACCTGGATCTGGAACTTGTTGTCGGTCATTTCGGCGACGTATTTCGACACCTGCTCAGCGCCGCCATAGATCGTGTCGAGCGATTTCGGGAAGCTCGAGGTCAGGCGCCACTTGATCTCAGGCGCCGATTGCGCGATCGCCGGCGCGGCAACGGCGGTCGCGGCAGCACCGACCGCTGAAACTTTCAGAAAATCACGACGCTTCATTCAGGCTCTCCTTAGGGGACGTTTCCCGTATTTCCGCGAGCGTTTCCTCCGGTGGGGCGAATCCACGGCATCCGGGGCGCTCTGGCGGGGCGGCTTTAACATGGAAGTTCGGCGGCGAATACGCGACAAAGGCATGACGGCACGGCAGGACTGCACTGCTTAAACGAAAGTCGTAGGGGTGTGCCAGACCGGGATTCACCCGAATCCGGGCGGGCTCGTTTCAAGCCCGGATCATGCGTGGGATATGCCCGAAAAGCGCCTCAGGCCGCGGCGATGGCCTCCTGAAGCTGGTCGCGAACCTTGGTGCCGATCGCGCGGTAGATCGCCGCATGCGGCCCGTCCGGCTCGCTCGCCACCACCGGATTACCGGCATCCGAGGTGGTCCTGATCGACATGTGCAGCGGGATCTCGCCCAGAAACGGGACACCCAGCCGCTCCGCTTCATGGCGCGCGCCGCCATGGCCGAAAATGTCCGAGCGGGTGCCGCAATGCGGGCACTGGAAGTAGCTCATGTTCTCGACGATGCCGAGCACCGGCACATTGACCTTCCTGAACATCGCAAGCCCGCGACGCGCGTCGATCAACGAAAGGTCCTGCGGGGTCGAGATGATCACCGCTCCCTTCAACGGCACGTTCTGCGCCAGCGTCAGTTGCGCATCGCCGGTACCGGGCGGCATGTCGACGACGAGAATGTCGAGCGTGCCCCAGGCCACGTCGCGCAGCATCTGGGTGATCGCCGACATCACCATCGGCCCGCGCCAGATCATCGCGGTGTTCTCCTCGACCAGAAAGCCGATCGACATGATCGCGAGGCCGAAGCGCTGGATCGGAATCATCTTCCTGTTGTCGTCGAGTTGCGGCTTCTCGTTGATGCCGGTCAGCCGCGGCACCGAGGGGCCGTAAATATCCGCATCAAGCAGGCCGACGCGCAGGCCGAGATCGCGCAGGCCCAGCGCCAGATTGAGCGCGGTGGTCGACTTGCCGACGCCGCCCTTGCCCGAGGCCACCGCGATGACGGCGGCAACCCCTGGGATTTCGGCCTGCCTGGACATCGGCGAGGCCGCCGCGCCCTGCGGCGGGCGATGCGCCGAAACCGGTTGCACGCCCGGAGGCCGTGAATGTGAATGCGCATGCCGATGCGGCGCGGGCGCCGGCGGCGCCGATCCGGGCTTGCGCTCGGCGGTCAGCGCGATCATCGCCGTGGTCACACCGGGGATCGCGCGCACGGCGGCTTCGGCCTGCGCGCGGACGTCCTCCCAGGCGCGGGCTTCCGCAGCATCGACATTGATCGAGAAGAACACCTTGCCATCGGTGACCGAGATCGCCGACAGCACGTTGGCATTGGTGAGGGCGACGCCGCGCGGCGATGCCACCCGGCCAAGGGAATCCAGAACCTGTTGCTGCGTTACGCTCACTCAGACATCTCCTGAACCCGCTTCGGCAATGGTTGCGAAACAGGCTCCATTTTATTGTTTTGACGCGTTTTCTCTTTGCGCCAACGCAACCTGCTCCCGGATCGGGTCCGCAAGCAGGTCTGCAAGAACGCCGCACCGGTCCGATGCGACCCATAGAGCGGTTCAGCGGAAAAGGCTACCTCGCCCCGACGTCGTCGCGCCGCTCCGCAGGCGCCGCACTGCCCTGCTCCCTGGCCGCCTCATAGTTCAATTCGATCATCACGCCGTTGGGATCGTCGACGAAGATCTGCCAGAGATCGCCGCCTGGAACCTGGCGGGATTCATACGCCATGCCCTTCTGCTCCAGGCGCCGCTTCATGCCGTCGAATCCGGAACTGGCAAACGCGACGTGATGGACCACCCCGGAATCCGGCTTCTGCGCCTCGTCGGTTTTGGAAATATCGACCAGGTGCACCACCGCCTTGCCCTCGCTGTACATCCATGCCCCGGGGAACGCAAAATTCGGCCGCGCGCCGTTTTCCAGGCCCAGAACGTCTTCATAAAACCGGACCGTATCGGCGAGATTTCGGGTCCGGATATTGAAATGGTCGAGCACGCCCACGCTGACGCCCATGCGATGTCACTCCCTTTTTTCTGAGGTTCTTTGGCCCGGCAATCCTAGCACAAAACCCGCCCGCCCAGCCAAACGAAGGCGTTGCCCTCCCCTGCGCAGAGGTTATGGTGCGGCTCCCTCAAGAACACCGTCCGGCTCCATCCCCCCGGTTTCGCCGGCAAAACTCCAAGGTAACACAGATGGCTAAAGTCGCTTTTCTCGGTCTCGGCGTGATGGGTTTCCCCATGGCAGGACACCTGGTCAAAAAGGGTGGCCACGAGGTGACCGTGTACAACCGGACCGCAGCCAAGGCCAGGGAATGGGCGGACAAGTTCGGCGGCAAGACTGCCGCGACGCCGAAGGCCGCAGCCGAAGGCCAGGATTTCGTGATGTGCTGCGTCGGCAACGACAACGACCTTCGCGCGGTCACGATCGGGGCCGACGGCGCCTTCGCCGGCATGAAGAAGGGCGCGACCTTCGTCGACCACACCACCGCCTCCGCCGAAGTCGCCCGCGAGCTCGATGCCGCAGCCACCAAGGCCGGCTTCAGGTTCATCGACGCGCCGGTATCCGGCGGACAGGCCGGCGCTGAAAACGGCGTGCTCACCGTGATGTGCGGCGGCAAGGACGACGCCTATGCCGGCGCCGAGCCCGTGATCGCGGCCTATGCACGGATGTGCAAGCTGCTGGGACCTGCGGGAAGCGGCCAGCTCACCAAGATGGTCAACCAGATCTGCATCGCAGGCCTGGTCCAGGGCCTTTCGGAAGGCATTCATTTCGCAAAAAAGTCCGGTCTCGACGTCAACGCCGTGGTCGAGACCATCTCCAAGGGCGCGGCCCAGTCCTGGCAGATGGAGAACCGCTACAAGACCATGAACGACGGCAAGTTCGACTTCGGCTTTGCCGTCGAATGGATGCGCAAGGACCTCTCGATCTGCATCGCCGAGGCCCGCCGCAACGGCGCCAACCTCCCGGTCACCGCCCTGGTCGACCAGTTCTACGCCGAGGTTGAGAAGATGGGCGGCAAGCGCTGGGACACCTCGAGCCTGCTGGCGCGGCTGGAGCGGTGAGTTAAGAAAAAAAGTTAAGGGCCACGCGGCGAACCCCGCTTCTTCACCCGTCAGAAGCGGGGTTCGGCCTGAGGGCACAGGTTAATTTAACTTCCCGTTAACAAGAATTTTTAGCTTCTTAAGGCATCGCTTAATGATTTGGCGGCACAGATAGACAATGCAAAAAGCCCGCGCGGTTCGCGGGCAGGATTTGTGTTGTGTGATGAGTAACGCCGCTGAAAAGCCTGAAGTCGTCGAGCTTTCGGCCGAAACGCCGAGCCCACCGCCGGTCAATACCCGGCGCGTGGCGGCGCAGCGGGTGCGCGAGGCGCGGGACCGGCTGACGTCGACCAGCGGAACGCGCCCGGCCTTCGACACCGAATTGCTCCGGCAATATGCCCAGACCCGGATGTCGGCATCCATTGTCGTCATGTTGCTGGTGGTTGCGACCGGCGTCCTGTTCGGCCTGTGGACGCAGGTGGTGCCGGCGGTGGTCTGGACCATCGGCATGTTCTGCATCCATGCCGCCATCATCCACAACTGCAGAAGATTTCTCGGCGACAAGCCCTCGCTCGCCGCCACGCGCAAATGGCGGACGCGGTTCGTGCTGCTCGACCTGCTCTACGGCCTGTGCTGGACCGCGATCCTGCTGCATCCGGCGGGGCTCCACGTCGCCTCCAACACGATGATGATGTTCCTGATGCTGCTGGTGATCGCGGTGTCGAGCATGCTGGCGGCG
>DATCXE010000296.1:0-2210 GCA_036565985.1 Bradyrhizobium sp. | reverse complement strand
CCGCCGACGCTGCTCGCGCGTGCCAACGAGGTAGTCGAATGAAGCGGCGCGAGTTCGTTCTGGCCCTCGGCGCGGCGGCGGCAGCGTCCGCTTCTTGGCCGCTCGCGGCGCGCGCGCAGGGCGGGCGCATGCGCCGGATCGGCGTTGTGATCGTTCCCGCCGAGAACCAGCCCGTGGCGCGGCAGTATGTTTCCGCGTTGCGCAAGGGCTTAGCCGAACTCGGATGGATCGAGGGCAGCAACATTCGCATCGATTATCGATTTGGCGCGGGCAATCCCGACCGCGCAGTAGCTGCTGCGAAAGACCTTGTCGCGATTTCGCCTGACGTCATCCTGGTGCAGGGCACGCCGGGGACGGCGGCTTTGAAACAAGCCACCAAGACGATTCCGGTCGTCTTCACCACGGTCACTGATCCGGTTGGCGCCGGTTTCGTCGAGAGCATCGCGCGCCCAGGTGGAAACATCACCGGATTCAGCACGTTCGACCCCGAAATCGGCGGTAAATGGCTTCAGCTCTTGAAGGAAATATCGCCTGGCCTTCGTCAGGTGGCGGGCATTGTGGATCTGCCGTTCGCGGCATTTACAAAGCTTTGGCGCGCGACTGAAAGCGTGGCGCCCAGTATGAATCTTGCGACGACGACAATCAATTTTCACCGTCGCTCCGATGACCTCGAATCCGCCATCGCTTCCTTCGCCAATAGGTCTGAGGGCGCGTTGGTCGTGCTGCCGACCGCGATCAATAACGTTGATCGCTCCAGAATCTTCTCGCTCGCGACGCGCCATCGTCTTCCGGCCATCTACGCTTTTACGCACTATACGGCGGCAGGAGGCTTGATGACCTATGGCCTCGATAACCTCCGGGCTTTCACCAGCGGCCTCGTCTATGTCGATCGTATCCTGAAAGGTGCGAAGCCGGCCGATCTACCGGTGCAGGCACCCACCAAGTTCGAATTGGTGATCAATCTCAAGACCGCAAAAAAGATTGGTCTTGACGTCGCGCCTTCTCTGCTTGCCCGTGCCGACGAGGTGATTGAATAGGCCGGCCAGCCTCACGGAAGCTGCCGCGAGGGCCGCGTTTTAAGAAAATTTCAGCACGCCTCAGGTTTGCCCCAAGGCTTTCTGGCGCGGCCGCGGCCCATCATCATCCTCGCAAACACGCGCCGCGCCAGTGCGGTGTACAAAGCGAGGAGACTGCCATGATCCATCGTTGCCCCCTTTCGTGTGCCGACCGCGACACGCTGATTGTGCAGGCGACCTCGGCTGCCCATTGCTGGCTCGTCGTGTGTGCCGGCGCGGTGCTGACGGCCCTGGCTGGCTTGATCCACATTGCTTGACCGTGGGTCCGGCCGGGGGCCGGGACGCGTTCGCCCCCGGCGGTCTGCCGGGGGACAGAGCGGAAGGGGCTTGCTAAGCTGATCAAAGCGGATTCGTAGCCGTTCCATGCTGGGTTTGCCGGACCGATGACTGTTGCACACGTGCCGACCGATCCACCAGCCGCGAGCGCGCCGCCGTCCAAGGCGCGTAACCGGCTGTTCGCGAAATATGTCGGTCTGTTCGCGGCAGTGGTCGCAGTCGCCATGTTGGCGAACGGCATTTTCGACGTCTTTTTCTATTATCGGGAACATAAGGTCGCGCTCATCCGCATCCAGCGCGAACAGGCGGAGGCGGCCTCCGCCAAGATCAGCCAGTTCATTGCGGAGATCGAGAACCAGCTTGGCTGGACGACGCAATTGCCGTGGTCGGCCGGCTCGATCGAACAGCGCCGGTTCGACGCGCTGCGGTTGCTGCGGCAGGTGCCGGCCATCACGGAGCTGTCACAGCTCGATGCCACCGGGAAGGAGCGTCTGCGCGTCTCGCGCCTTGCCATGGACGTGATCGACAGCGGCGCCGATTATTCGAAAGACCCGAAGTTCACCGAAGCGATAGCGCACAAGGTCTATTACGGGCCTGTCTATTTCCGCCGCCAATCCGAACCCTACATGACTCTGGCCATTGCCGGCACACGGCGCAATGCCGGCGTCAGCGTTGCCGAGGTCAATCTCAAGCTGATTTGGGACGTCGTCAACCAGATCAAGGTCGGAGAGAAAGGCCATGCCTACGTGGTCGGCCCGAACGGGCGGCTGATCGCGCATCCCGACATCAGCCTGGTGTTGCGCAATACCGACATGTCGAACTTGGCCCAGGTCAAAGCCGCACGCGCGGCCGAGGCGG
>DATCXE010000295.1:0-9019 GCA_036565985.1 Bradyrhizobium sp. | reverse complement strand
GAGCCGCAACAGGTGATCGCGCAACAGCGGCAATTCTTCCTGCTGGCTCAGTGTCCGTACGCTGCTGTCGGCAAGCGCGGCCGCAATAAGTGAAAGGTACATGTCCCTGTC
The DNA here is from genome assembly GCA_036565985.1 of Bradyrhizobium sp. Taxonomy (GTDB): domain Bacteria; phylum Pseudomonadota; class Alphaproteobacteria; order Rhizobiales; family Xanthobacteraceae; genus Bradyrhizobium. The sequence goes on along the minus strand of DATCXE010000295.1, from coordinate 8,908 downwards.
TCCTCTGAGAGAAGCCCTTCGAGGAGGCGTCGAATCCCTAGACCACCCATATTGTGCGCCGCAGCATGAATTGCAAGTCCCTGAAATGCCTCACATAAAATTCATCCACCGTTAACTAAACATTAGGCAATGCCGGTGGGCATCAGAGCACCATCTGGGTTTGCGTCACGACGGCGACCAGCTTGCCGTCCTCGGTCTCCAGCCGCGTCTGCCACACCTGGGTACGGCGTCCCCGATGCACCGGGGTTGCGGTCGCAATCACGGTTGAGCCTTCCCTGGCGCCGCCGATGAAATTGGTCTTGCTCTCGATCGTGGTGGTGCCCTTGGCGTCCGCCGGCAGGTTGATGACAGTCGCCGCGGCGCCGACCGAATCCGCGAACGCCATGATCGCACCGCCGTGAATCGTATTCCGCAGCGTGCAGAGATCGGGCCGCACCAGCATCCTGGCGACCACGCGGTCCATCTCCGCTTCGGTGAAGGTCACCCCCTTCAGTTCCGCAAAGGGCATCTTCATCGACTGGATTTTTTCGAGCGGCGTCATGGATCCTCCGGACTTTCTTCGTGTGGTTTCGCAAACAGAATGGATGGCCGCGGTAAATCAGGCAATGACGTCAGAGGTAATGGCTTCCGTGACATGACGCGGCGGATTCGGCATATCACCGCCATGCGCCAGTTTCCGCCCCGCCGGATCGTCTGCCTGACTGAAGAGACCGTGGAGACGCTGTATCTGCTCGGCGAGCAGGATCGCATCGTCGGCGTCTCCGGCTATGCCGTGCGGCCGCCACAGGTTCGCCGCGAGAAGCCGCGGGTCTCGGCCTTCATCTCGGCGGACATTCCAAAGATCCTCGCGCTCGAACCCGACCTCGTGCTCGCCTTCTCCGATCTGCAGGCGAATATCGTCGCCGATCTGGTGCGCGCCGGCGTCGCAATCCACGTCTTCAATCAACGCGACATCGCCGGCATTTTAGCGATGATCCGCACGCTCGGCGCCATCGTCGGCGCGGCGGAGCGCGCCGATCAGCTCGCCGCGGGCTTCGAAGCGCGATTGGCACGCGTCGCTTCGACGCCGCGGCAGCAGCCCAAGCCAAAGGTCTATTTCGAGGAATGGGACGATCCGCTGATCTCCGGCATCGGCTGGGTGTCCGAACTGATCGAGATCGCCGGCGGCGAAGACGCCTTGCCGAAATTGCGGTTGCAGCAAGCCGCGAAGGACCGGATCATTTCACCCGACGTCGTGCGCGAGGCCGCACCCGATGTGATCCTCGCCTCCTGGTGCGGCAAGAAGGTTGTGCCCGACCGTATCAGGCAACGTCCGGGCTGGGGCGACATTCCCGCGGTCGCCAACAACCGAATCGTCGAGATCAAGTCGCCGCTGATCCTGCAACCGGGACCGGCGGCGCTGACGGATGGGCTGGATGCGATCGTGAAGGCGCTGTGGCCGGATCAGCCGTGAACCCTCAGCCGTCATTGCGAGCGAAGCGAAGCAATCCATCTCTCCGCGCCCGCTGAAGCATGGATTGCTTCGTCGCTTCGCTCCTCGCAATGACGTCGCGAGACGGTCGCCTACACCTTCTCCACGCCGCACCATTCCGCGATGAACAGCGCGGTCGCTTTCGTCGACTTCCGCAGCGACTCCAGATCGACATATTCGTTGAAGCCGTGCATCGCAGCCCCGCTGGCGCCGAAGCACAGGCTCGGGATGTTGTAGTTCAGCCCGTAGAAGCGCGTATCCGTAAGCGCCGTGAAGACGAGATCCTGCACCTGACCGCCATAGACCGCCGTGAACGCCTTGCCGAAGGCCGCTTCCGGGGCGGCCGAGTCCGTCAGCTCATAGCCTTCCGACAGAAATCCCGACCATTCCACCTGCGGCGGATTGTTGGACAGAAAACGATGGTCACGCGCGGCCGCCGAAACGCACGCCAGGATTTCCTTCTGGCATTCGGCAATCGACCAACCCGGCAGCACCGCGATACGGCAATCGACGTCGCACCAGGCCGGAACGCTGGAGGCCCAGTCGCCGCCCTTGATGATCCCGGGATTGAAGTTGATCGGATGGTTGATCGCCCCAAAGTGATGATCCTTCTTGGCGCGCTCGTTCCACTCGGCCTCCAGTTTCTGCAACGCGTGGATCAAGTGATACGCCGCCATGATGGCGTTGGCGCCCGAGCCGGCCTCGAACACGTGCACGGGGAAACCGCGCACCTTCAGCCGAAACCAGATCACGCCGACCTGGGAGCGCACCATCTTGCCGTTGGTCGGCTCGGGGATGAAGCAGGCATCCGCGCGATAGCCGCGCTGCAGCGTCGACAGTGCGCCGACGCCCGTGGACTCTTCCTCGATCACGCTTTGGAAATGAATCCGCGCGGTCGGCTTGAACCCTGCGGCCTTGATCGCATCCAGCGCATAGAACGCGCCGATGGTGCCCGACTTCATGTCGCAGGCGCCGCGGCCGTACATCTTGCCGTCCTTCACGACCGGCGAAAACGGCGGCGTTTCCCACATGTCGAGCGGCCCCGCCGGCACCACATCGCAATGGCCCTGCAGGATCAGCGATTTGCCGGCATTGTTGGCCGGACGGTAAGTGCCGACCACCGTCCGCGCTTTGGAGAAATCATGCTCGATCGGGCCGAAGCCGCGCAGGTCCTTCAGGTCGCCGACGTTGATCTGCCAATCGTCGACCTCGTAGCCGCGCTGCCGCAAGAGATCGCCGATCATGTCCTGGCACGGCCCCTCGGCGCCGCGGGTCGAGGGGATCGCAACGAATTCCTTCGTCGTCGCAAGCTGTGCGTCAAAGCCGGCATCGACGGCGTTCAGGATCTTCTGCTGCGTATCGGCATTCATGTAGCGGCGGCTCCAGTTGGGAGTTGCAGGGGTCCCTACCCTACCCCGATCTCAGCCGCCGGCGTAATGCACAAAATACGCATCCCGCAATGCGTCTTCGAGCAGACGTCCTTCCGAATATCCGCGCAGCGAGGCCGGTCGCTCGACCCCATCGAGCAGCCGCGGGCAGGGTTCGGGCGCACCGAGTATGGTGCGCACCGGAATGCGCTCGGCATAGATGGGTAGTTCGTAGTCTTCGTCATCGTCGGCGACGCCCTTCGACCTGATCTTGGCCGACGCCTGCTCGATCTCCATCGCGATCACGGCCGTCGCCTTGATTTCCTGCGCCGTGCTTTGCCGCAGGCTCGCGGTCCGGTCGGGGAAGAACCGGTCGACCATGGCAACGAGCGCGCGTTCCTTTTCGTCCGCGTCGGTGACGAGGTAGGCGGTGCCGAATGCCATCACCGCGCGGTAATCAGCCGAATGGTTGAAGCCGCATCTCGCCAGCACCAGGCTGTCGAGATGCGCGACGGTGAGGCAGGCCTTCTGGCCGGCGGACTGGCTCCTCAGCATGCGGCTGGCGCTGCTGCCATGCCAATACAGCTTGCTTCCCTCCCGCCAGAAGAATGTCGGCGTGCAATAGGGCTGGCCGTCGATCACATAGGAGACGTGGCACAGCATCGAGGCGTCGAGCAGGCCATGGACGGTCGCGTGGTCGTAGAAGCCGCGATCGTGCCGGCGCTTCACCTGATTGCGCGACGACAACGGGTATGAAGGGATGGTCTCGGCTTCGGTCACGGCGGCTCCGTCGGGATTGTTGATCGGTTGCGCCAGTTGTACCGGCGGATTTGGCCTGCGATAGTGCCAATTCCATGCGAAAAATTCCGACCAATTCTTCGCCCGTGCCGCGCAAGACCGAGCTTCCGCTCGACCTTTCAGGGCCGCACATAACGCACGGCGCCTCCTCCCAGCACCGGCTCTACCAGGCACTTTGCCACGCCATCACGGGCGGCATCGCAAAGCCGGGCGAACCGCTGCCGCCTTCCCGCACGCTCGCGAAGCAAACCGGTTTTCGTCGCAACGCCGTCACGTCAGCCTATGAGCGGCTGATCGCGGACGGATTTGCCGTAGCGACCGTTGGCTCCGGCACCTTCGTCGCCGCGCGCATCCCCGCCCGCGTCAACGATGCGCGCAAGCCGAAGATCGCGATTGTGACTCCGCAGCAAGGCGACCTGGCGCTCGGCTGCACCCATGTCGATGCAAGGGCGCTGCAGCGCTTCAGGTCGTTTGCCGGACGACGGATGCGCGCCTTCGGCACCGAACATCTGCAATACGGCGACCCCCGGGGCAGCCGCGAGCTTCGCGCTGCGATCGCCGATCACCTGCTGTCGGCGCGAGGGCTGCGCTGCGATCCGGACCAGATCATGCTTTCGTCAGGAACGCAGCACAGCTTGCGGATCGTGCTGAGCGCGATCCTCAAGCCCGGCAACCAAGTCTGGTGCGAGGATCCCGGCTATCCCGCCGCGCGAAAGGCGATCGAGCATTGCGGCCAGCGCACGGTCCCGGTGCCGGTTGACGCATCCGGCATCATCGTGGCCAAGGGCCGAAGCCTCGCGCCGTCGGCAGGCGCGGCCTACGTGACGCCGTCGCACCAGTTTCCGCTCGGCGTGCAGATGTCGATGACACGGCGGCTCGAACTGCTCGACTGGGCCAGGGACGCCGACGCCTTCGTGCTCGAGGACGATTACGACAGCGAGTTCAGATATGACGGCGCCCCATTGCTCTCGCTCGCCGGCATCGATCATTTGCGCCGCGTGATCTACATGGGCACGTTTGCAAAGACCCTGTTTCCGGGATTGCGCATCGGCTACTGCGCATTGCCCGAGCGGCTGATCGGGCCGGTGACGGCTGCACGTGCTGCGCTCGACCGCTTTCCCGGCACACTGCTCGAAGGCGCGGTGGCCGACATGCTCAACTCCGGTGCGTTCGCGGCAAACCTGCGCAAGGTGCGCGCGCTGTACCGCGAGGCGCGCGACGCCCTCGCATCGACGCTGTCGACAGCCTCGGACGGACGGCTATCGGTGCCGGTGCCGTCACAGGGCCTGCATCTGGTCGCTCGCTTCGATCCAGCGACCGATCCGCTCGTTGCCGCGAAGGCAAAGACTGAGGCCGGTGTCGCGGGCTGGCTGCTGGCGGAGACCTATCTCCGCGCACGACCGCTGCCGGGCTTCGTGCTCGGATTTGCCGGCCACCCGATGCCGCAACTGGTCGCATCGGCCGAGCGGCTGGCGAAATCATCGCTGGCCGCCTTGCGTGCAAGCCGCAAGGCTAAGTAATCGTTGGCGCGTCATTCGGGATGGCCCGGACACAGCGCCCGTATCGCTTTCCTCGTCTTCCGCCTTGTATTGCTGGCGAAACCACTTCGCCGCGGACGAATTGTCGCGCCTCTCGCTGAGACGCGCAGACAACCCCAACTTATCCAAACCCCGGATGTGAAAAAGTTCACTCTCACGTACCGGCAATTCGAGCTATCATCGAAGATATTGCTTACGAGCACAGTGCTCAGCGCTTTGCGGCGGCGCTGGCAGTCGCGGCGGCTGGCGGGCGCTGCAACCTTCCGGACCCGAGTCGTGGACATTGCCCCTTGAAGAGGGGCCAGCTTAGCGGTTCCCGGCAACTGTATTTCTTGGAATGTCCTGCTTGCTCGTTTCGCTCATCCCCGACGCGGCCGATCCGGATGAGGAAGTGTCGCGTAGATTAACTGATCAAAGGACATCTATCATGGCTACGCTCCTAAAAGGTCTAGTGGCGATTTTAACTACGGCTCACATCGAGGATAAGGACACTGGCACCGACGATCACATATACATTGGTCTCGTCGGCCGGGGTGGAGGCCGGGAGTTTGCGCTCGCAACGGAGGAAGAAGATTTTGAGGTGCAGCCCCCCGGAAAGCCCGAGGTCTTCTTGCTCGGCAGTTTCTGGGATAACCCCGCCGCCAGTGTGCCGCAGGCAAAGAACACCTTGCGGTCCGCCCCCGGTGGAGACAATGATCCGGCGCGCTTCGAGGTCGATCTGGATTTAGTCGACTACGTATACCTCCGGAAACAGGGCGAGCGCTCTTTCGACGGCGACGACACCTACGTTTTGCAACAGGTGGTCGTTTATCTGTACGGTCCTGTTACAGGTCAAAGGCGGACCTTTCGCGCCGACGCCGACGCCGGGCTGTCGCTGGGCAACGAGTTCGGCCACGTCGTCTACCTGCATGACGTAACTGTGGGGGGGCCTCCATAACAGGCCTATCCGCAAGCCCTCAACGGCGAGGAGATGTTTGCATCAGCGCCGCGACGACTACAGATCCGACCGGGGAAGCTCCGATAAAAGAGCGCCGCCCGGTTGGTCGTGGCGAGCAAACATCTGGCCCCGTCCGCGCCGGGACATAGTCAGGAGTCACCGCTGAGCGGCAACCCCTCGCGCTTTGCCAGGAGCCGCCGCCCGAACTGCGACGCGAGCCCGAATGGCATTGCCGATAGTCGTTATCCCTCTAACGGCTTATGCCTCTCAGCGCATCACGAACGGATTGGCCGGAACATCCTTCGCCGTCGAAATCCACACGCTCTTGGTTTCCTGATATTCGCGGACCGCATCGATGCCGCTCTCGCGCCCGAGCCCCGAATGCTTCATGCCGCCGAAAGGCATCATGTAGCTGATCGCCCGGTAGGTATTCACCCACACAGTTCCGGCACGCAACAGCTTCGGCACCCGCACGGCACGTCCGAGATCCTGAGTCCATATCCCGGCGGCAAGACCGTAGATGGAGTCGTTGGCGATACGGACGGCATCCTCCTCGGTATCGAAGCCGATGATCGAGAGCACCGGGCCGAACACTTCCTCGCGCGCAATCCGCATCGAATTGTCGACGTCGGTGAAGATGGTCGGCTCGACGAACTGGCCGCCCTTGATGCCGGCGCCGGAGGCCGGCTTTCCGCCAAGCAGGCAGCGGGCGCCTTCCGCCTTCGCAATGTCGATGTAGTCGAGGATCTTCTTGTACTGCGCCGGCGTGGTGACCGGACCGATATTGGTGTCCGATTGCATGGGATCGCCGATCCTGGCGGACTTCGCGAGCCCTAGCAGACGCTCGACGAATTTGTCCTTGATCGAGTTTTGCACCAGCAGTCGCGATCCTGCGATGCAGGTCTGGCCAGTCGCTGCGAAGATGCCCGAAACTGCGCCCGAGGCGGCCGCGGCAAGATCGGCATCCTCGAAGACAATGTTGGGGGATTTTCCTCCGAGCTCGAGCGAAACCCGCTTCAGGCTGCGCGCAGCGGTCTCATAGACTTTCGCGCCCGTCGTATCCGATCCGGTGAACGTGATCTTTGCGACGCCGGGATGTGAGATCAGCTCGGTTCCGATCTCGGGGCCGAAGCCCGTCACCACGTTGAAGATGCCGTCGGGAATGCCGGCCTCCTTCGTCAGCGCGGCAAATTCCAGCGTGCTGGCGGACGTGAATTCCGACGGCTTGACGATGACGGCACAGCCGGCGGCGAGCGCTGCGGCGCACTTCCAGGCGACGAAGAGAAGCGGTGAATTCCAGGCCGTCAATGCCGCAACGACGCCTACCGGCTCATGCGTCGTGTAGGCAAAGGTTTCCGGCTTGTCGATCGGCACGAGTCCGCCCTCGAGCTTGTCGACCAGTCCACCGTAATACCACCACCATTCCGGATGGTAGCGCAACTGTCCCAGCATCTCGGCCATCAGCTTGCCGTTGTCCCGCACCTCGATCTCGGCAAGACGCTCGGCATTCGCGGCAACCAGATCGCCGAGCTTGCGCATGACCTTGCCGCGCGCCGACGCCGTCATCTTCGACCACGGTCCCCGCCACATCGCCTCGTTGGCCGCCTTCACGGCCTTGTCGGCATCGGCCTTGGACCCGCGCGGAATTTTCGCCCACGGTTCACCGCGATAGGGATCGATCGACTCGAACCACTCATTGTTGGCGGGATCGACATATTGGCCGTTGATAAAGAGCTGGTAAGTCTTCACGATTTTCCTCCGGGACAGGTTTCCTGCGATTTTAACGCCCGAAGTCAAGCGCTCAAGCAATTTCGATCTCGCCTTCGCGACGAACCGGCGTCGGAAAAATTTGCAGGCAAAGACCTGACATTCCTCGCTTGCCGGCGCCCTATGAGAATCGCCGTAGCCTCACTAAGCTCGCCGTCGTCAATCAGCGTCACGATGGAACCACCGGATGCCCGGCAATCGGGTTGAAGATCAAGACCAAGTGAGGAGCGTGGAATTGCTGAACAAGCCTACCACGATCGGGCAATACGCCCTGCCCGCCGGCCTCGCGCTGTGGCTGCTCGCGACACCCGCACTGGCCCAGCAGTTTTCGCGCGAGCAGGATATCGTCGACCTCAGGCTCGGCCAGCGCGTGCTGGTCGACGACGGATCATGCCCGGCCGGACAGATCAAGGAAGTCGCAGGTTCGCAGATGACGACGTCGGGCGTCGTGCGCACCCGGAAATGCATTCCGCGGCTGGGGACCAAGCGGCGCTAGTCAGACTCGAGACGTCGGGTCGGCGATGGTGATGGCGCTTGCGAGCTATGCCTACTCGTTCGTCGCCGGCTCGAACATGCACTGCAGCGTCGGCTTGGCGATCTTGGTGAAGGTCGGACCGATTTCGGATTGCTTGGATGGCGGCACCCAGGCGGACTCGATCGTCGGCACGCCGGTTTCGCTGATGCCGCGCAGCAGGGCCTCGCGCAAATCGGCATCTTCGACGGTCGCAGCCGCATAGTCGTGCAGACAACTGCAAACACTCTCAGGATGCGCCCAGCGCCCGATCATATGAGGAGCGCACTGTCGCACGAACTCGCCGCGTGGATCGGGAACCTTGAAGAGGGAGCGGAACGACGTCTGCGGCGGCTGCACCTGCACTTGTGCCTGCGCCGAACTGCAGAAAAGCAAAGCCGCCAGGATTGAAGCGGAACCAGTGCGTGCAAACATGCAGAGTCCTTATCGGCAATTTTCCCGAAAACGATCCGCTACGCTTACTTTGCCGCCACGAGTATCGGTCGGGCTGCCGGACTA
>DATCXE010000294.1:0-4237 GCA_036565985.1 Bradyrhizobium sp. | reverse complement strand
GAATGCAGATGCAGGATCGGTTCGCCGAATCTCGGGCCCTGGCCGTAGATGTTGTCGCCGACGATCGGCCAGCCCATCGCTGACGTGTGCACGCGCAATTGATGGGTGCGGCCGGTGACTGGCTCCATCGCCAGCCAGGTCAGGCCGTCGCCGCGGCCGCATACCTTCCAGTTCGTCACGGCCTTCTGACCGTCCGGGTCCGGCTTCTGCCACCAGCCGCGCTCGGCGTTGAGCCGTCCCAGCGGCATGTCGATGGTGCCTTCATCCTCAGTAGGTCCGCCCTCGACCACGGCCCAATAGGTCTTTCCGATCTTGCCGTGCTTGAACAGCAGACCGAGCGAAGCGGTGGCCTTGCGATGGCGTCCGAGCACGAGACAGCCCGAGGTATCCTTGTCGAGGCGGTGGGCCAGCACCGGCGGTCGCGGCAGGCCGAAGCGCAGGCCGTCGAAGGAGGCTTCCAGGTTCGGACCGCCCTTGGGGCCGCGATGCACGGGCAGCCCGGCCGGCTTGTCGATGACAAGCATCAGCCCGTCCCGGTGGAGCACGCGGGCCTGGATTTCGTCGGCCGTCAGCCCCGGAACATCGAAGGCAGCGCCGGGGACATCAAGAGATGCCCCGGGAACATCAAGCGATGCTCCGGAGACATCAAGAGATGCTCCGGGAACATTGAACGTTTTGTTGTGACTTCCGCTCATGGCGCGAAACCGCTAACACGTCCCCACCATGAGCGATACCACTCCCGAAACTCCAAAATTGAGCTGGTGGCGGCGGCTTTCGAGCGGCCTGAAGCGGACATCGAGTTCGCTGGGCACCGCCGTTGCCGACCTCGTCACCAAGCGCAAGCTCGACCGCGCCATGCTCGACGACATCGAGGATGTGCTGCTGCGCGCGGACCTCGGCACGACGGTCGCGGTCCGGATCGCGGATGCCGTCGGCGCCGGCCGTTACGACAAGGCGATTTCGGCCGACGAAGTGAAGACCGTGGTCGCGACCGAAGTCGAGAAGGTGCTGTCGCCGGTCGCGAAGCCACTGGCGATCGACGCCGCGCAAAAGCCGTTCGTCATCCTCGTGGTCGGCGTCAACGGCTCCGGCAAGACCACCACCATCGGCAAGCTCGCGGCGAAACTGAGCGCCGAGGGCCGCAAGATCATGATGGCGGCCGGCGACACGTTCCGTGCCGCCGCCATCGAGCAGCTCAAGGTCTGGGGCGAGCGCACCAGATCGCCGGTCATATCAGGCGCGCAGGGTTCGGATTCGGCGGGCCTTGCCTTCAACGCGCTGACGGCGGCGAAGGAACAGAACATCGACGTGCTGCTGGTCGATACCGCCGGACGCCTGCAGAACAAGGCCGAGCTGATGAACGAACTCGAAAAGGTCGTTCGCGTCATCAAGAAGGTCGATGCGTCGGCGCCGCATGCGGTGCTGCTGGTGCTCGATGCCACGGTGGGACAAAATGCGCTGTCGCAGGTCGAGGCATTCCATCGTACCGCTGGCGTCACCGGCCTTGTGATGACGAAGCTCGACGGCACCGCGCGCGGCGGCATCCTGGTGGCGCTGGCGGAGAAATTCAAATTGCCGGTGCACTTCATCGGCGTCGGCGAGGGTATCGACGATCTCGCGCCGTTCACCGCGCGGGATTTCGCCAACGCGATTGCAGGAATAGATAGGGCATGATTCCGACCCGAAGGGCCACGTTAGCACGAAGCGGGTGTCGATATTCGGGCAAGATCATACCCAAGCCAAAAATGAAGTGAAACGATGGACAAGAAAGTACCGCACCCGCTGTTCAAGCTTGCGACCGAGCTTGGTCCGCTCCTGATCTTCTTCGTCGCTAACGCCAAATCCAACCTGTTCATCGCGACCGGCGTGTTCATGGTGGCGGTGCTCGCTGCAATGATTGCGTCCTACGTGGTGACGCGACACGTGCCAATGATGGCGATCGTGACGGCGGTGGTCGTCTTCGTGTTCGGCGCGCTGACGCTGATCCTGCACGATGAGACCTTCATCAAGATGAAGCCGACCATCGTCTACACGCTGTTCGCCGCCATTCTCGCCGGCGGCTTGCTGTTCAACCGTTCCTTCATCGCCATCATGTTCGATCAGATGTTCAATCTCACCGCGCACGGCTGGCGCATCCTGACTGCGCGCTGGGCGTTGTGGTTCTTTGCGATGGCGGTGCTGAACGAGATCATCTGGCGCACGCAATCGACCGATTTCTGGGTGAGCTTCAAGGTCTTCGGCATGGTGCCGCTGACCATGCTGTTTGCCATGACCCAGATGCCGCTGATCAAGCGCTATCATCTGGAGCCGGCAACGCTCGAGGCGAGCGAGACGGACGCGGGGGATGTGTCCAAGGGTTGATCAAATGCAAAACGCACCGGCGCGGGAAATGCCGGTGCGTTCTCTGCGGTAGACCTCAGCTCTTCTGCCTGGCGATGATCTTGTCCTTGATCTTGTCGTAGGTCGCCTGCGGGACGATGCTCTTCTGCACGAGATCGTCCTTGCCCTTGTACGGGCGGCCCGCGATGATCTTGGCGGAATAGGCTTTGCCGACACCCGGCAGCGCGTCGAGCTGATCGGCGGTCGCGGAATTGATGTCGAGCAGTTCGGCCTTCGGCGCCGGCGCCATTTTCGATTCCGAGGCCTTCGGCGCGGGAGCCATCATCTTGTTGTCGGATTTGGTCGCGGGCTGCGCGGTCTGCGCCATCGACGGGCCAGCCGTCAGCAGGCCAAAGGTCAGCGCGGTTGCGAGAAGCGATGCGAGCGTGAAATGACGCATGGGGTGTCCCTCCAAGGACGGTTCAGGTAACGCCATCAAGCTAGCTGCGGATTCGTGGCGGCGCCATGGCTGCGAAATGAACGCCGGATAAAAGCGAAGAATTATTCGCGCCGATATCTCCTTCGTCATTCCGGGGCGATGCAAAGCATCGAACCCGGAATCTCGAGATTCCGAGTCTGGTCCTTCGGACCATCCCGGAATGACGACTGCGCCGTCACTTCAGCGCCTTCTCGATCGCGACCTTCAGCACGCTGTCAAGATTTTCCGGCGTCACGGGCCCGACCAGCTTGTAGACGATGGTGCCGTCGCGGCCGACCACGAACGTCTCGGGTACGCCGTAGACGCCCCATTCGATCGAGCCGCGGCCATTGCCGTCGACGCCGACCATGCTGAACGGATTGCCGTAGCGGCCGAGGAAGCGGCGGGCGTTGTCGGGGGAATCCTTGTAGTTGATGCCGACGATCTGCAGCCGCGTGTCGTTTGCCAGCGCGGTCAACAGCGGCGCCTCGTCGTGGCAGGGCACGCACCAGGACGCCCAGACATTGACGACAGAGACCTTGCCCTTGAAGGCCGCGGGATCGAGCCCGGGCACCGGCGCGCCGTTGCGGACAAGGCCTTCCAGCGCCGGAAGCGCGGTCTGCGGAGCCGGCTGGCCGATCAGTGCCGAGGGGAGCTTTGAGGGATCTCCGCCATACAGCCGCAGCAGAAACAGTGCGGCCACCGCCATGAAGCCGATCAGCGGCAGCATCACCACCCAGCGTCGCGGCGATGTCCCCTGTGTTGCGTGCGGTGCGCTCATCAGATTTCCGTGGCGGTGCGGCCGGAGCGGCGGGTCACGCCGCTGGCCTCGAGGTCGCGCAGGCGTTGCCGCTGGTGGCGGTAGTCGATGGCGATCCAGACGACGAGAAGTGCGATGATCGCCGCCACCAGCGCATAGGACGTCACGATAAAGGAGGCGTAGGGGCCGAGCGACATGGCCTCACGCCGCCTGCTGGCTGGCTTGCATCATCTGCAAGCTGCGCACGCGGCGGCGCAGGATCTCGTTGCGCATCGCCGCCAGGTGCAGCGTGACGAACAGCAGCGTAAACCCGATCGCCATCACCAGCAACGGAATCAGGAACGCGTTATCGAGCGCAGGGCCGCCCATCCGCATCACCGAGGCCGGCTGATGCAGCGTGTTCCACCAGTCGACCGAGAATTTGATGATCGGCAGGTTGAGCGCGCCGACCAGCGTCAGGATGGCGGCAGCCCGCGCCGCCCGTGACGGATCGTCTACCGCGCGCCACAGCGCCATCAGGCCGAGATACATCAGGAACAGGATCAGCACCGAGGTGAGGCGCGCATCCCATTCCCAATAGGTGCCCCACATCGGCCGGCCCCACAGCGAGCCGGTGACCAGCGCGATCAGGGTGAAGCCGGCGCCGAGCGGTGCCGCCGCCTTCGCCATCACATCGGCGA
>DATCXE010000286.1:0-11928 GCA_036565985.1 Bradyrhizobium sp. | reverse complement strand
CGGCGAATCCTATGGCCTGCTGATCGACCAGATCGGCGAGGTGCTGCGGCTGGCCGATGACGGCCGCGAGGAAAACCCCGTCAATCTCGATCCCCGCATGGCCAAGCTCGCCGGCGGCGTTCACCGTCTCGACGGCCAGCTTATGGTCGTCCTCGACGTCGATCGCGTCCTCGAACTCGCGCCCAAAGCAGCTCTCGCAGCGTAGCCCGGTTCGAATGCGCCGTTAGTCAAGCTCGGAGGCCGAAAAAATGAAAACATGTCTTGTTGTCGATGATTCCGGCGTCGTGCGGAAGATCGCACGCCGCATCCTGGAAGAAATGCATTTCCAGATCACCGAAGCCGAGGACGGCGAGAAAGCGCTCGAAGTGTGCAAGCGCGCCATGCCCGACGCGGTCCTGCTCGACTGGAACATGCCCGTCATGGACGGTTACGAATTCCTCGGCAATCTGCGCCGGATGCCCGGCGGCGATGCACCCAAGGTCGTGTTCTGCACCACAGAGAACGGTGTGGACCATATCTCGCGTGCGCTGCACGCCGGCGCCGACGAGTACATCATGAAGCCGTTCGACAGGGAAATTGTTGCGGCGAAGTTCCGGGAAGTCGGCCTGATCGAGCTCGCGGAACAGAGCCCGGCTTAAACCCAGTACGCTTGCCCTCGAGAGGCTCTCCCGTGACCCCGCCAGACTATGACTACCTGCGCAAGCTTCTGAAAGATCATTCAGGTCTCGATCTGTCCGCAGACAAGCAGTACCTGATCGAAAGCCGCTTGCTTCCGCTTGCACGCAAATGCGGCGTGTCCGGCATCGATGACCTCGTGCAGAAGATGAAGGGCGGATCCTCCGCGATCGTCACGCAGGTGGTCGAAGCCATGACCACCAACGAGACCTTCTTCTTTCGCGACAAGATACCATTCGAGCATTTCCGTGATTCGATCATGCCGGAGATGCTGAAGGCGCGCGCGGGGCGCAAGAGCGTCCGGATCTGGTGCGCCGCCGGCTCGACAGGCCAGGAGCCGTACTCGCTCGCGATGTGCCTGAAGGAAATGGGTGCGGCGCTTGCCGGATGGCGGGTCGACATCGTCGCAACCGATCTGTCGCAGGAAGTGCTCGAGAAATCGAAGTCAGGCATCTACAGCCAGTTCGAGGTCCAGCGCGGGCTTCCGATTCAATTGCTCGTCAAGTACTTCAGGCAGAACGGCGAACTCTGGCAGATCAGCCCCGACATTCGCGCCATGGTTCAGCACCGGCAGCTGAACCTGTTGCACGATTTCTCCCAGCTCGGCGCCTTTGACATCGTCTTCTGCCGGAACGTTCTGATCTATTTCGATCAGGACACCAAGATCAATATCTTCGGCCGTCTCGCCAGGATGATGGAACAGGATGGCTTCCTGGTGCTGGGGGCGGCGGAGACGGTTGTCGGCCTGACCGATGTCTTCAAGCCGTTCCCGGACAAGCGCGGGCTCTATCGGCCGAGCGGCGCGCGCGCGGCAACCGGACAGGCCGCAATGGCAATGCCGCGAATCGCTGCGATGGCAGGACGGTGAGCGATGACAGAGGACGGCAAGGCCACGGAAAGGGTCACGTTCAGCCGGGGTTATGATGTCTGCATCATGGCCATCGACGGAACCTGGCGGCGGGATTGCCAGCTCAATTCGATCTCGGATGCCGACGCGACGCTGACCGTGGAAGGTTCCATTCAGGGGCTCAATCTCAAGGAGTTTTTCCTGCTGCTGTCGTCGACCGGCCTCGCCTATCGCCGGTGCGAACTCGTCCGCGTCAACGGAACGGAAATGGACATTCATTTCCTGCGCGGCAAGCACGCCAAGAAACGGCCGGGCGCGTCGTCGAAGGCCGACGAGCGGATGGCCTGAGGCCGTGCAGGCGCCGGCGCACTTGCGGCATAGGCGTCGTTGCCAGAGCCCGTGAGGGAGTGGAGCATGTCGCCAGGAATGGCGTCGCCGGCCTGCAGGACGGTGCGGCGGGGTGGCACGTCGTCCAGCATCATGACGTTGGCGGAACTTTCCTGGCCGCCGGCCGATGCTTGCCGGCCATCGCTTGTTCGATCAGGCGCAGGCTCGACGGGACGTGTTCGATCAGGCTCACGAGGTCCTGCACGACCGCGCGATACGCATCATTCCGGTCGTGGGACACCAGCCCGACAGCGTCGGCTGTTGCGTTCTGCATTGATGCGCTTGCTCACGATCGTTTTAGGAGCGCGTTGCTACTTGTGCGGTAAGCCGCGGTCCCGTACAAATACGGAAGCGTTTGTATAGATATGGAAGTGGATACCGCTATCCGAGTGTGCGTTACTTTCCACCACGCATGGGCGATGCAACATGACTGAAAAAGTCCCCTCCCGCGGGGAGATTTTCGTAGTCGATGACGACCCTGCTGTTCGCGACACGCTTTCGATGGTCCTGACGGCAGGTGGGTATCAGGTCATCTGTTTCGCGGACGGCGCGGCATTGCTGGCGGTTGCGCGAACCAGAACCCCATCCTGCATCCTGCTCGATGTACATATCCCCGGCAAGTCCGGTCTCGATATCCTCAAGGAGCTCCACGGCGAGGATTATCCGGCGCCGATTTTCATGATCTCCGGGCAGGGCGATATCTCCATGGCGGTCAGCGCCATCAAGAGCGGCGCCCTCGACTTCATCGAAAAGCCGTTTCGCGGCAGCGAAATCGTCGCCCGGCTCGACGAGGCGATCGAGGCTTACGCGCGCCGGCAGGCGCAAAGTGCGGCTTCCCGGATTGCGACGCTGCATTTTCCCGGACGCGAACCGCTCACGCGGCGCGAGCGCGAGGTGCTGGAGCAGTTCACCTCGGGCGCTTCCAACAAGGAAGCGGGACGGCATCTCGGGATCAGTCCGCGCACGATCGAGGATCACCGCGCCAACATCATGAAGAAACTCGGCGCACGGAATGCCGCCGATCTGGTCCGCATCGTGATGACAACCCAGCGTCAGGCCTGAGTTTTCTTGAAGCGTGATATTTCCCGAAGCTTGACATCGCTCAATCAGCGAGCGCTTTACGGATCATGATCGCCATATCCGATTTCCGATAGGGCTTGGCAAGCAGCAGGACGCCTTCGTCGAGCCGCCCGTGATGAATGATCGCGTTTTCCGTGTAGCCCGAGGTGTACAGCACCTTCAGTTCGGGCCTGACCTTCAACATCTCGTTGGCGAGCTGACGGCCGTTCAGGCCGGGCATGATCACGTCGGTGAACAGCAGGTCGAACGAATGGCCCGCCTGGACGATCGCGAGTGCCTCGGTCGCGTTTGCCGCATCCATCGTGACGTAGCCGAGCGAGTGCAGTTGCGTCAGCACATAGTCGCGCACCAGCTTGTCGTCCTCCACGACCAGGATCGTTTCGTGGCCGCCTTCGACGGTCGGCGCCAGCGTCGCTTCGACTGCCGGCAGGATATCCGCTGCCGGCGGCAGGTACATCTTGATCGTCGTGCCGTGGCCCGCTTCGCTGTAGATCATGATGTGGCCGGCCGATTGCTTGACGAAGCCGTACACCATGCTCAGTCCAAGTCCGGTGCCCTTGCCGGGCCCCTTTGACGTGAAGAACGGGTTGAACACCTTGTCGAGCATGTCGGCGGGAATGCCGGTCCCGGTATCGCTGACGGCAATCATGGCGTAGCTGCCGGGCCGGACGTCGCCATGCATCCTGGCATAGTTCTCATCGAGCACGACCGTGCCGGTCTCGATGATCAGCTTGCCGCCGTCAGGCATGGCGTCACGGGCGTTGAGGGCGAGATTGAGGATCGCGGTGGCCAGTTGATTGGGGTCGACGATTGCCGGGCATACTTCGTCCGCGAAAACCGATTCGATTTCGACGTGCTCGCCGAGCGTCCGCTGCAGCAGCTTCGCGGTATCGATGATCAGCGTATTGACATCGGTTTCCGTCGGCTCGAGCGGCTGCTTGCGTGCGAACGCCAGCAACTGCTGCGTGAGGTCGGCGCCGCGCGATGCTGCTTCGTCGATCATCTGCGTGATGGCGGCGAGCTGCGGTTCGCCCTTGACGGCATCCGCCAGGATTTCGATCGTTCCCGTGATCACCGTCAGGATGTTGTTGAAGTCGTGGGCAATGCCGCCGGTGAGCTGGCCCATTGCTTCCATCTTTTCGGCCTGCCTGATCCGCTCCTCGACGGCGATTCTGTCGGTAAGATCGCGGATAAACGCGTTGAACACGAAACCATCGCGCGTTCGCAACGCGGCAATGCTCAGTTCGGCCGTGATCTCCGTTCCATCCCGCCGCCTGACCTGCACTTCGCGGCGGGGCTGGCGAACCACAAAGTCCTTGGAAACCAGGAAGGCCTGCAGGGCCAGCTTGAGCGGGCCTTGCCCGTCCGGTCTGCCCATCAGTTCGAAGGCGTTCCTGCCGAGCGCCTCATCGCGTTGCCAGCCCAGCAGATTCTCGGCCTGCGTATTCCAGTCCCGGATGATGCCCTGCGCGTCGATCTGGACAAAGGCATCGAGCGCCGTGTCGATGATGCCGCGCGCCAGCTGCGCGCTCTCGCGCAGCGTTTCCTGCACCTGCCGGCTCTCGGTCATGTCGCGGCCGGCGAAGAAGAACTGCTTCACCGGGTCGGACCATGTGCCGAGCCAGGACAGCCATACGGCATGCCCGTCCTTGTGAATGCCGCGCGTATCGGAGAACTTCGGGTGCAACCCGCGTCGCGCTGCGCGCATTTCCTGGCGGGAAGTCTCGAGATGGTCGGGATGGATGAAATCGACGCCGCTGCGTCCGATCATTTCCTCCGGCCTGTAGCCCAGTACGGTTTGGCAGCTCGGGCTGACCTGGACCAGGGTGCCCCGGGAGTCCATCACCATGATCAGGTCCTGCGAGGTCTCGAAGATCCGACGAAGTTCCTCGGCCTGTTGCCGCAGCACCTGCCTGGTCTTGTTCGCATCGCGGATGTCGCGGACAACCTTCGAGACGCCGATGGTCGCGCCCGAAGGCGACTTGATCGGGGAGATGCTGATCGAGACCTCTATCGGACTGTCGCCCTTTCGCAACCGCACCGTTTCATTGTGCTCGATGCTTTCGCCCCAGCCGATCCGGCGAAACGCGTCCTGGATCTCTGACCGGCGTTCATCGGGGACGAGCAGAGTGATGTTCTCGCCCACGGCTTCCGCTGCGGTGTATCCGAACAACCGCTCTGCCGCCGAGTTCCACCCGGTGATCGTGCCGTCGAGCGACATCGTGATGATGGCGTCGTTGGACGATTCGACCGCGGCGCTGAACAGGCGTTCGCGCTCCGCATGATGGTCGCGCGCCGCTTCGGTGCGGCGATGCTCCTGAACCTCCCGTTCGAGCGCGAGGGTTTTTGCATTGACCTCTTCGATCGCCTGCGCGAACGCCCGGGCCAGCACGCCGGTCTCGCCGCGCGCCTCGACCGGTATGGCAACCTTGCCGTTGCGGGCGGCGCCCTGGACGGCCTTGGTCAACTGGACGATCGGCCGGGTCAGCGACCGCGCGATCAGCACCGCCAGTGCCGCCGCGCACAACACCGCGATCAGGCCGACGAGAAGCGACGTATTTCGGATGCTCGCGGCCGGCGCCATGATGGCGGCGTTGGGCGCGGTCTCGATGACGCCGACCCATTCGGCGCCGGCAAGGAAGGCCGGCGCAAGGGCTATCCCGTCGGATCGTGCGGATTGATCCGGGACGATTTCCGCGCTGCCCTGGCTTGCTCCGGCCTGCGACGCCAGATGCGGGAAATCGGCTTTCCAGTCGGTTTGCTTGCCGAGCAACCAGCCGAACTCCTGCGAGCGATCGGGGTGAAGGAGATAGTCGCCCTGCTTGTTGACGACGAATATGTTCTCGCCTCGCCCCACCGACGACCGGGCACGGTCGAACGCCCCGCGCATATCGACATTGATCATGAAAATGCCGAACAGTTTGCCGTCCTCGGCAAAGATCGGCGCCGCGATGCGGAGCGTTGGCTTGGGGATTTCCTCGATCTGGCCGTTGCGGCGACCGAGGTCGAGCGGCGAGACGTAGATTTGCGAAGGACCCAGCCGGGTCGTCTCCTGGAAATAGCTGCGATCAGTTCGCTGCAGCAGGTTTTCTTCCGGCACGATCCGAACCGTCTCGTTCGGTCCGGCGCGATCGACGCGGACAAGCTCACGGCCACCGTCGTCAAGGCCGATGATCCGCATCATCGCATAGGCCGGCTTGGCTTCGAGTTCGGCCGCAAAGCGCGACGCCAGCCGTTCACGCCACGCCTTCTCGGAGATGCCGTCAAGCGGATCGATGCCACCCGCCCCGTGGGCGCGGATCAGTCCGTGCAGCGCCACGGCGGAACGAAAGCCCAGGACGTCTCCGCTCGCGCTGGCCGCATAGTATTCGAGGTCGGTCGCCACCTGCCGCGAATGCGTCTCGATGCGGTCGCGGGCGCGCTGCAGCAGCGCCTGTTCCAGGTTGCGATAGTTCAGCCATCCGACCGCGGAAACCGCGATCGCCACCAATGCCACCATCGCGATGGCAAGCCTCGTTGCGAGCGTCATTTTGGTGTCCGCACGCCCTCCCACTCTGTCCGGCGACCGGCCGGTTCGAATCGGATGCTATTGCGCATCACCGGCCGGAAGCAACACCGCTTGCGGGTCAGGCGGAGGCCGAAGAACGTCCGGCGCGTTCCAGGCATTCCTCGACGGCCGCCGCCAGGGCGAGG
The DNA here is from genome assembly GCA_036565985.1 of Bradyrhizobium sp. GTDB lineage: Bacteria > Pseudomonadota > Alphaproteobacteria > Rhizobiales > Xanthobacteraceae > Bradyrhizobium. The sequence continues at coordinate 5,246 of DATCXE010000286.1, read as the reverse complement.
GGCTTGAACGGCTTGGGCAGGCTGGATACTGCCCCGAATTTCATGTTGCAGGGGCGATCCCGGAGCGGGGCAACGGAAGCAATTGGCGGGCCGCCGGGGCGGCGTCAGTTGCTCAGGTATTCCGGATAACGCGCCCGAATCTGGGCGAGTTCACTGAGCGTTCCCGACAAATGCGTGCGCACATGTTTCTGCGCCTCATCGGGGTCGCCGGCCTCGATCGCCTTCGCGATGAGCTTGTGATGCCGCACGATATCCTGGGCCTTGCCGGGGGAGGGCAGGTGCAGCCGGCGCAACCGGTCGATATGCCCGCTGCGGCTGCGCACCAGCGACCAGATGTCCTGCTTGTCGGCAGCAGCATAGAGCTGGCTATGGAACTCGTTGTCCGCCGCCATGAACTTCTCGAGATCGCCCGCCCTTGCGTAGTGCTGCTGACGCGCGATCGTGGCGTTGAGTTCGGCGGCGAAGGCCTGGTCATGACGCAGCGCCAGCATGCGGACGATTTCGAGTTCCACCGCCTGCCGGAGGAAATGCGCCTGCTGCGCCAGCCGCACATCGACCTGGCTGACCACGGTGGCGTATTGCGGGAAGACCTCGACCAGTCCTTCCTCTTCGAGCCGCATCAGGGCGTCGCGAATCGGCGTCGAACTGACCCCGAACTGGCTTGCAAGTGCTGCGCGCGACAGCGGCGATCCCGGCGGCAGTTCCAGCGAGATGATCATGCCGCGCAGGCGCTCGAACACCTGCGGCGCGGCCTGGCGGTCGCGATCGAGCCGGTCGGCGGAACGCGGGGCGGCGCGACGGGGGGCGCTTTGCGGGGAAGCCATCGAACAAACCGGCGGTTTCAGAAGGCGCTTGCTTCAAATGCACTAATACATTAGTGCATCTCCCGAGGGCCGTCAATCAGGCCGGAGGAGATGCACAATGAATAACAGGATGTGGAGCGCCTGCGCGGGCGTCATCGCGGCGCTCGCCATGGTGTTGCCGGGCTCGCAGGCCGCGGCCCAGCAGAAGGCCGAGATTTCGCTGTCGCGGCAGCCGGGCATTTTCTACATGCCCTCGCACATCATGGAAAAGCAGAAGCTGATCGAGAAGCACGCTGCTTCGCTCGGCGTGTCCGGCGTCACTACCAAATGGATCAATCTGAGCGGGGGCGGCGCACAGACCGATGCGCTGCTCGCGGGCAGCGTCGATATCCTCAACACAGGAACCGGCAATCTCCTGCTGCTGTGGGACCGTACCCGCGGCGGCGTCAAGGGCATCGTCGCCACCTCGGCGCAGCCGATGACGCTGATCAGCCGCGACCCCAACATCAAGTCGATCAAGGATTTTGGCCCGAACGACAAGATCGCGGTGCCGACGGTCAAGGTCTCGACCCAGGCGATCGTGCTGCAGATCGCAGCCGGCGAAACCTTCGGCGCCGACCAATGGTCGAAGCTCGATCCCAACACCGTGCAGCTCGGTCATCCCGACGCCTATGTGGCGATGACCAACGCCCAGCATGAGGTACGCAATCACTTCGCGATCCCGCCGTTCACCTTCCTCGAACTGAAGAACGTGCCCGGCGCGCATGTGGTGCTGTCGTCACCCGACGTGATGGGCGGGCCGCTGAGCCAGGCGCAGTTCTTCACCACGACCAAATTCGCCGACGCCAATCCGAAGATCGTGCAGGCCGTGCGCGACGCCACCAAGGAAGCGCACGATCTGATCCGCAGCGACACCAGGGCTGCGGTCGAAATCTACAAGGAAGTCACCGGCGACAAGACCAGCGTGGAAGACCTGCTGGCCTGGCTCAAGGAGCCCGGCATGATGGAATGGAACCTGCAGCCGCAGGGCACCATGAAATTCGCCGCGCATCTGTTCAAGACCGGCACGCTGAAGACCATGCCCAAGGCATTCACGGATTACTACCTGCCGGTCTCCCACGACCTGAAGGGTAACTGAAGGCCATGGCCGCACTTCTCGACGTCAGCGACGTGACGCTGCGCTACAAGACGACGAGCGCGGTCGTGACCGCGACCGAACGGGTCAGCTTCACCGTCGATCGTTCCGATCGCTTCGTGCTGCTCGGCCCCTCCGGTTGCGGCAAGTCGACGTTGTTGAAGGCGGTCGGCGGCTACATGACGCCGAGTGAAGGCAAGATGCGGATCAACGGCCGGGAAATATCCGAGCCCGGCGCCGACCGGATGATGATCTTCCAGGAGTTCGACCAGTTGCTGCCCTGGAAGACCGTGATCGAGAACGTGATGTTTCCGCTGCTGATGACGCGCCGGCTGCCGCGCAAGGAAGCCGAGGCGCGGGCACGGGACTATCTCGAAAAGGTCAGCCTCACCCGCGTGGTCGACGCCTATCCGCATACGCTGTCCGGCGGCATGAAGCAGCGTGTGGCGATCGCGCGCGGCATGGCGATGGAGCCGGATATCCTGCTGATGGACGAGCCGTTCGCCGCATTGGATGCGCTCACGCGACGCACCTGCCAGGACGAACTGCTGCAGCTCTGGGCGGAGACCAAATTCACCGTGCTGTTCGTCACCCATTCGATCGCCGAAGCGATCAGGATCGGCAACCGCATCCTCTTGCTGTCGCCGCATCCCGGCCGGGTCAAGGCCGAAGTCATCGATGTCGACAAGGTCTCCAGCGAGGACGGCAGTGCCGCACGGCTGGAGAAGCAGATCCACGATCTGCTGTTCGCCGACGCGGTCACGGCACATTGAAGGGAGCGCGCGATGGGCGAGGCCACGATCCTGCTGCGTGATGCGGCCGCCGCAGCGGCTGCGGCCCCATCCGAAGTCGAGCGCAAGCTCACGGTGCTTGAACGGTTGTGGAACGACGGCTTCGTCCGCAAGGCCGTGATCATCATCTTCCTCGCGGCGGCCTGGGAGGCTTACGGCACCTACCTCGACAACCCGCTGCTGTTTCCGACCTTTCACGACACCGTCATCACGATGTTCGACAAGGTGCGCGACGGGACCATTCCCTTGCGCGCCTGGGCCTCGCTGAAGGTGCTGTTCATGGGATACGCCGCCGGCATCGTGCTGGCCGCCATCTTCACGATCCTGGCGATCTCGACCCGGATCGGCACGGACTTCCTTGAAACCGTCACGGCGATGTTCAATCCGCTGCCGGCGATCGCGCTATTGCCGCTGGCGCTGATCTGGTTCGGGCTGGGCAATGGCAGTCTGGTTTTCGTGCTGATCCATTCGGTGCTGTGGCCGGTCGCGCTCAATACCCATTCCGGCTTCAAGAGCGTGTCGAACACGCTGCGCATGGTCGGCCGCAATTACGGCCTGCGAGGCCTGCCTTACGTCGCCCGTATTCTGATCCCGGCCGCGTTCGGTTCGATCCTGACCGGCCTGAAAATCGGCTGGGCGTTTGCCTGGCGCACGCTGATCGCCGCCGAACTGGTGTTCGGCGTGTCGTCGGGGCAGGGCGGCCTCGGCTGGTTCATCTTCGAGAACCGCAACCTGCTGGATATTCCCGCCGTGTTCGCCGGGCTGTTGACCGTGATCATCATCGGCCTGATTGTCGAGAACCTGATCTTCCGTACCATCGAACGCAACACCGTCCAGAAGTGGGGCACGCAATCATGAGCGCCAATAAGAAGAACCCCGACGACCTTCGCAGCGCGCGCTGGTTCGCGCCCGACGATCTCCGCGCCTTCGGCCACCGCTCGCGCGCGATGCAGATGGGCTACGCGCCGGAGGAATGGAAGGGCCGGCCGGTCATCGCGATCCTCAACACCTGGTCGGATGCGCAGCCGTGCCACATGCACTTCAAGAGCCGCGTCGACGACGTCAAGCGCGGCATCCTGATGGCGGGTGGTTTTCCGATGGAACTGCCGGCGCTGTCGCTGTCGGAATCCTTCCTGAAGCCGACCACGATGCTCTACCGCAACATGCTGGCGATGGACGCCGAGGAACTGTTGCGCGGCCATCCCGTCGACGGCGTGGTGCTGATGGGCGGTTGCGACAAGACCACACCGGGTCTGCTGTTGGGGGCCACCAGCATGAACCTGCCGACGATCTATCTTCCCGCAGGACCCATGCTGCGCGGCAACTGGAAGGGCAAGACGCTCGGATCGGGCTCGGATGCCTGGAAATACTGGGACGAGCGGCGCGCGGGAAAAATCTCCGACAAGGACTGGGTCGACGTCGAGGCGGGCATTGCCCGCAGCTACGGCACCTGCATGACCATGGGCACCGCCTCGACCATGACGGCGATCGCGGAGTCGATCGGAATGACGCTGCCGGGCGCGTCCTCGATTCCCGCCGCCGACGCCGGTCACATCCGCATGGCGTCAGAATGCGGCCGAAGGATTGTCGAGATGGTGTGGGAGGATCTCACGCCGGGCAAGATCCAGACCCGCAAGGCCTTCGAGAACGCGATCACGGTGGCGATGGCGATGGGCTGCTCGACCAATGCAATCATCCATCTGATCGCGCAGGCCCGCCGCGCCGGGCAGGATATCGGGCTCGACGATTTCGAAACGGCCAGTCGCAAGGTGCCGGTCATCGCCAATGTGCGGCCGAGCGGCGACAAGTATCTGATGGAAGATTTTTTCTATGCCGGCGGTCTGCCCGGGCTGATGAGCCGCATCAGGGAGCATCTGCATCTCGACGTCATGACCGTCACGGGCCAGACGCTCGGCGACAACATCGCGCGCGCCGAAGTCCATAACGACGACGTCATTCGCACCGTAAAGGACCCGATCTACGCCGAGGGTGCGCTCGCCGTGCTCAAGGGCAATCTCGCGCCGGACGGCTGCGTGATCAAGCCGAGCGCCTGCGAGCCGCGTTTCCTCAAGCATACGGGCCCGGCGCTGGTGTTTGACGATTACCCGTCGATGAAGAAGGCGATCGACGATCCGAATCTGGATGTCACCGCCGATCACGTGCTGATCCTGCGCAATGCGGGGCCGCAGGGCGGACCAGGCATGCCTGAATGGGGCATGCTGCCGATCCCGACCAAACTCGTGAAACAGGGCGTGCGCGACATGGTGCGGCTGTCGGACGCGCGCATGAGCGGCACCAGCTATGGCGCTTGCATCCTGCACGTCTCGCCGGAATCGTATATCGGCGGACCGCTGGCGCTGGTGCGCAACGGCGACATGATCTCGCTCGATGTCAACGCCCGCACCATCAATCTCGATGTGCCGGAGACCGAACTCGCCAAGCGCCGCGCCGCATGGAAGGCGCCGGAGCCGCGCTACGAACGCGGCTATGGCTGGATGTTCACCAGGCATATCAAGC
>DATCXE010000257.1:0-3714 GCA_036565985.1 Bradyrhizobium sp. | reverse complement strand
CAGCCGCAGATGGCCTACCTGAAAATCCTGCGCGAGGTGCTGCCGGCCAACGCTGTCGTCACCGACGAACTGTCGCAGGTCGGCTTCGCTTCCTGGTACGGCTTTCCGGTCTACGAGCCGCGCACCTTCATCACCTCGGGCTATCAGGGCACGCTCGGCTCCGGCTTCCCGACGGCATTGGGCGCCAAGGTCGCCAATCCGGACAGGCCCGTAGTCGCGATCACCGGCGACGGCGGCTTCATGTTCGCCGTGCAGGAATTGTCGACCGCCGTGCAGTTCAAGATCGGCGTGGTGACGCTGGTGTTCAACAACAACGCCTACGGCAATGTCCGCCGCGACCAGCGCCAGCATTTTGACGGTCGCGTGGTGGCGTCCGACCTGGTCAATCCGGATTTCGTGAAACTTGCGGAATCCTTCGGCGTCGGCGCCGCGCGCGTCACCTCGCCGGATCATTTTCGTCCCGCGCTGGAAAAGGCGCTCGCCGACGGCGGACCATACGTGATTTCAGTGGAGGTGCCGACGGATTCGGAAGTGAGTCCGTGGGCGTTCATTCATCCGGCGAAGCCGTAGTTTGCTCAGCGTCATTCCGGGGCGCGAAGCGAACCCGGAATCTCGAGATTCTCAGGTGCGCAATTGCGCACCGTAGTTCGATGCTTCGCATCGCCCCGGAATGACGACGAGCGGCCATCACCGCGCTTTTCGAAAAGTCAGGTTGATCCGCTGGCGGCCTATAACGGCGTGTTCGCCATCGGCTAGCGGGGCGACACCGTGAAAGAACAGCCGCGAAGGGCCGCCCCAGACCACGACGTCGCCATGCTCCAACCTATAACGTTTCGACTTGTCGGAACGCTTCGGGCCGCCGAACAGGAAGATCGCGGGCAGTCCCAGCGACACCGACACGATCGGAGCAGTAAAATCCAGTTCGTCCTTGTCCTGATGCAGCGACAGTTTTGCGCCGGGCACATAGCGGTTGATGAGGCAGGCCTCCGGCGCGAAGCCGTCGAACCCGGCGTCCGATGCAGCGTCGGCCGCCAGTCTGAGCAGCACAGGCGGCATCGCCGGCCACTTCTGTCCGGACTCGGGGTCGATGGCGTCATAGCGATAACCGGTACGGTCCGACACCCAGCCGAGGCTGCCGCAATTGGTCATCGCGACCGACATGCGGTGGCCGCCCGGCGTGATCAGATGCCGGAACGGCGCCTGTTTGACGATCGCGCGAAGTGCCGGAAGCAGCTCGGCCTCGAACGGTCGCGCAAAACCGCGCAGCAACGCGGCGCCCTCCGCCATCGCTTCCCGCGACGGGCGCTCATCCGCAACACTCTCGAACAAATCCGCGGTCAAGGCAGCCTGCACTCACGCTTCACTTGGCATCGTGAAAGATCACGCCGACGGTATGGCGGTGGCCGCAGCGGATCCGGCTGACACCGTGGCGCAGGTTAACCCGATAGGGCCCGCGCGTCCCCTGCACCGGCCTGTGATGCACAGCAAAGGCAACCGCGTCGCCCTGCGCCAGCGGAACCACCTCGGGCCGCGACTGCATCCGCGGTCGTTGCTCCGTCAGCACGAATTCGCCGCCGGTGAAATCGCGGCCCGGCTGTGACAGCAGGACGGCGACCTGCAATGGAAACACGTGTTCGCCGTAGAGGTCCTGGTGCAGGCAATTGTAGTCGCCTTCGCCATATTGCAGCAGCAGCGGCGTCGGCCGGATCTGCCCGGCGTCATGGCAGCGTTTCAGGAATGCCTCGTGGCTATCGGGATAGCGGATGTCGATCCCCATCGTCTCGTTCCAGCGATTGGCGACCGGACAGAGCCGTGCGTAAAGCTCGGGGCGCAGTTGCGCGATCAGGTCGGGCAGCGGATAGGCGAAATACTTGTACTCGCCGCGGCCAAAGCCGTGGCGGCCCATGACGATGCGGCTGCGGAAGTTCTTGTCGTCGGGATAGAGCGCGGCCAGCGCGGCGCATTCCTCCGGCGTCAGCAATCCCTTCAGGATCGCGCAGCCCTGTGCGTCGAGGTCGGCGGTGATCTGCCCCCAGTCGATGGTGTCGACGCGGGTGGCGATTTCCGAGGAACGGTCGATATTTCTTGCGGTCGCTTTCATGGCGGAAGTCTCGCAGTCAGGCCACGACAAAACCACCCGATTTCCGACGAGTTCCATCCCCGTCATTGCGAGCGCAGCGAAGCAATCCACGCCTCAGCCCGGGGATAGATGGATTGCTTCGTCGCTTCGCTCCTCGCAATGACGGCGGATCGAGCCTCGCGTTAGCCCAGCACCGGCATGGTGATCACGTCATAGCCGTGGCTGATCTTGCGCTTCAGTACGGGATCTTCCAGTTCGAACTCGAAGCGGTCAGCCGGGCGGATGCCGCCCTTGGCCGCAAATGTGCCGCCAAACATGGCGCAGCCGTCGGGCAGGCCCTTGTCGCCGAAGCCGCGCTCGATCAGGTCCTTTACCGGCAGCATCGCATCGAGCGTGCCTTCCTGGTACAGCACCCGCGCGCCGTCGATGATCGCCCAGGAGCGCAGGATCATCTTGTCCCAGTGCGCAACGACGTCCTCCAATTCCCACAGCGTTGAAGCCACGGGCTTGTCGCACATCTGCTTGGAGACGGTGACGCTGTAGGCCTCCACCTTGCGGTCGGTATGGTCGGAGCCGCAGCCGACGAAGATGCGGCCCTGCCAGCCGATCAGCACGAACTCGACCTCGCCGCTGGAATCCCCGCCCGACACCTCGATGCGATCGGCGAGCGTGATCCGTCGCGCCGAGCATCGGTAGTAGATCGGCGTCGTCGCGGGGCGCGCAATGCCGATGGCTTCGAGTTCGGCGATGTGCTTGTCGCGCGCCACCGGATCGCGGCCGGTCCAGCCGGCGATGACGGCCTTGTCGATGGCGAGCGTCAGCGGCGTGCCCGCACCCTTGTCCTCGACGGTGAAGGTCAGATCAAACACGGATGATGTTCTCCATTCCAGCGGCAAGTTCGAATACGCGGCGGTCCGATCCGCCCGCGGCGGCGAGCATCAGGCCGACCGGCACCTCGCCTTCGCGATGCGCCGGCAGCGAGATCGCGCAGCCGTCAAGCATGTTGATCAGCGTGCAGTTGCGCAAGGCGCGCAAGTTCTGCGTCCCGAACGCTTTATCGTCGGCGAGATCGGCGATGACGGGCGGCGTGTTCGCGGTGGTCGGCAGCACCAGCGCGTCATAGGGCGCGATGCGCGCTTCCGTCCGCGCAATGAACGAGCGGCGCGCATTGAGGATGTCAATATAATCGGCGGCGCTCATGCTTTCACCGCGCAGAATGCGGACGCGAACCCGGGGATCGTAGACGTCGCCATGGCTGACGATCAAATAGCGGTGCCAGGCGAAGCTTTCTGCGGCGGCAAAGCCGCCCTTGCTGTTCATGACCCCGACATCGTGGAATTCCGGCACCTCGATCCGCTCGATCGAAGCGCCATGGCGCGACAGCTTCTCCAGCGCGCGCTCAAAGGTTTTCGCCACCTCGTCGTCGAGATCGTCGAGCGCGATCGTGGTCGGCACCGCAAGCCGCATGCCCTTGATCGGGCGCGGCTGCAGCGGCTGCGCGGCCTCGCCCGCGAGCACGGCGTCGAGCACCGCGCAGCAGGCAACGCTGCGCGCCAGCGGCCCAAAGCTGTCGAGCGAGGACGACAGCGGCACGCCGCCGTCGAGCGGCACGCGGGCCTGCGTCGGCTTGAAGC
>DATCXE010000254.1:0-2248 GCA_036565985.1 Bradyrhizobium sp. | reverse complement strand
CGCCTGCGGAGTTCGCCGACACCAGCCGGCCTTCGACGGCGGCGAGCCGGCGGCCGAATTCGGCGACCTGGCGGGCGAGGTCGGCGGTGCCGCGGGACAGGTCGGCGATCTGGCCGCCGACATCAGAGCGGTCGCGCAGCCGCATCGACACGGCGTTGTAGAGGATCAGGAAGGTCAGCGCGGTCAGCGCCACGATCGCGGCTTCGGAACTGTTGAAGCCCGCCATCGTATGCAGCACGAGGCCGAGCGACGCTGCCAGCAGTACCATGCAGATGGCGATGAAAATCGTCGAAATGCGAATCATGTCGCGCGCTGCGCCCTCAGGTCCGAACTGCCTTCACCCTGGGGAACACGCAAGTTTCAGGCATGATCCAATTTGCGCGCCCCCGAGCGCTGCAACCTTACCACCAATGTTGATTCGCAGAGCTAGTGTTCTTTCGACACGCTTGGAACCGGGCGTGCAATGTCGGTTGCGCCTCCCGGCCTTGAGCCGGGACCCATGTCGAGGATCTCTACTGTGTAACGATGGGTCCCGGCTCAAGGCCGGGACACGAGAGTAACGATGGTTTTTACGCCGTCGCGCGGATCACCTTGGTGACCTTTTCGATGATCTCGCCGATCTGGTCCTCGGTGATGATCAGCGGCGGGGTCAGGACCAGGGTGTCGCCGGCGACGCGCACCATCAGGTCGTTGTCGTGGAAGGCGCTGTTGAGCCCGGCAAAGCCGCGCTTGCCCGGCGCATCCGCGAGCGGCGCGAGGTCGATGCCGGCGGTCAGGCCGACGGTGCGGATATCGAGCACGCCCGGTTCCTGGCGCAGCGACATCACGGCGTCGGCGAATTTCGGCTCGAGCCCATGTGCACGCTCGAACAGCTTTTCGTCACGGTAGATGTCGAGCGTGGCAAGTCCGGCGGCGCAGGCCAGCGGATGGGCCGAGTAGGTGTAGCCGTGGGCCAGTTCCACGGCGTATTCGGGGCCGCTCATGAAGGCATCATGGACGGTGTCGCGCACCAGCACGCCGCCCATCGGCGCCGCGCCATTGGTGATGCCCTTGGCGAAGGTCAGCATGTCGGGCACCACGCCGTAGCGTTCCGCGGCGAAGGCAAAGCCGAGCCGGCCGAAGCCGGTGATGACCTCGTCGAAGATCAGGAGGATGCCGTGCTTCTGGGTGATCTCGCGCAGCCGCTTGAGATAGCCCTTCGGCGCCGGCAACACGCCGGTCGACCCCGCCATCGGTTCGACGATCACGGCGGCGATGGTGTTGGCGCCGTGCAGATTGACGAGGCGTTCCAGCTCGTCGGCGAACTGCGCGCCGTATTCCGGCTCGCCCTTGCTGAACGCCTGCTTGTCGCGATCGTAGGTTGCCTGCAGGTGGTCGACGCCGGTCAAGAGCGAACCGAACATCTTGCGGTTGCCGACGATGCCGCCCACTGAAGTTCCGCCGAAGCCGACGCCGTGATAGCCGCGCTCGCGGCCAATCAGGCGGATACGGCTGCCCTGGCCGTTGATCTGGTGATAGGCGAGGGCGATCTTGAGCGCAGTGTCAGCGGCTTCCGAACCGGAATTGCAGAAGAACACGTGGTTGAGGCCATCGGGCGCCAGCTCGGCGATGCGGCTCGCGAGTTCGAACGCCTGCGGGATGCCGAACTGGAACGGCGGCGCATAGTCCAGCGCCTCGGCCTGCTTCGCAATCGCCGACGAAATCTCGGTGCGGCCGTGGCCGGCATTGGTGCACCACATGCCCGAGGCGCCGTCGATGATCTTGCGGCCGTCGACGGTGAAGTAATGCATGTCCTTGGCGCCGGCGAGCAGCCGCGGATTCTTCTTGAACGCCCGGTTCGCGGTGAACGGCATCCAGTGCGCGGCGAGATCGTTCGGCACGTTGACGGAATTGGGACGAGGGCTCTTGTCCAGCATGGGTGGCCTCTTCGATGTCTGGGGCGTTGGGCTCCGGCGAGCGTATCAGTTTCGCCGCCAAACGGGAACGCCGACACGCCGTGATATTTCCGCGCAAATCAGAGATCGGCTGCGGCGATCCAGAATACCTCGCCCTCGGAATCCTCGGTGTCGAGCCAGAGCAGCGGCAGTTGCGGATAGGCGGCCTCCAGTTGCGGGCGGCAGCGGCCGACTTCGCAGAGCAACCCGCCCTGCGGCGTCAGGTGCGCGGCTGCCTCGTCGAGGATGCGCCTGACGATGTCGATCCCGTCGGCGCCGCCGTCGAAGGCGAGCTTGGGCTCGGCACGGCATTC
>DATCXE010000230.1:0-6456 GCA_036565985.1 Bradyrhizobium sp. | reverse complement strand
GGCCGCGGCCAGATCACCGACGTGCAGCAACCTCGCTACGGCCAGCAGGTGATGGACATACTGCTGCCGTTCTAGCCAATTCAGAGCTCCCACACTCCATTGCGAACCTAGGCGCCATGAAGTGTACTCACACGGCCCTCGCCAGCTCCCCTGGCGAGGGCCGTGGTCGTTTCGTGGCGGGCCTGCTAGGACTTGCGCCTGATGATCTTGACCAAGGTTTCGTCGATTCGAGTCTGCCAGCCTGGCCCATCCGCCTTGAAGTGCTTGAGAACCTCAGGACTAAGCCGCAATGAAACCAGCTTCTTGGTCGGCGCTCTGTTCGGACCGCGACCCTTGCGCATAGTCGGGAAAACCTCGTTGAATGGCTTCGCTTTCGCGAAGTCACTCTTGGTCCACTCAGGGTTATTGCTCACCACCCGCATATCGCTGGCGCTGTAGCGCTTTTTAGCGACGGTTCGCTTCATAAAGTTCCCTTTCCTTCTTATTGGCTGGTCGCATGCTGACGATGCTGACAGCTTCCGCGCCATAGACGGCGAAGATCACGGAAATGACGCCTCGAATGTTCACGCCGATAGCGCGGTAGCGCCCTTCCATAGGTGTTGAGAACCAGGGCAGTATCGAAGAACTCCTCGTTGAGGTCAGCGAAGTCCATCCCGTGTTTGTCGAGATTAGCGATGCGCTTCGGTTCGTCTCAGATGATCCTGGATTATTTTGTCACTACAAAATAATCGGAAGTCAGTAGCAATCCAACAATTGGCTGCGGACTTTTTATCTCAGGATATTGAGACGCATCACGTCTGGCGCCGCCGGACCATCAGCGCGAACACCACGGCAAGCGCCGACGTCGCGGTGTACATCGCGAACGCGTTCAGGTACCCGATCATCGCCGATTGGCGCGCGATTTCCTTTGCGAACCGCGCAAGGCCCGGCACCGTATCGAAAACCCACCCCCCCGTTATGCCGGGCGTCGTCAGCGCCCGGTTGTAGGGTGTGATCATCTCGGTCATGCGGCTGTAATTTGCGCCGGACGCGCGCACGATCTCGGCGATCGACAGCGAAATGAAGAAGCTGGAGCCGATGTTGCGCAGCAGATGGAACACCGCAGACGCCTCGGCGTAGTGCTTTGGATCCAGCGTTCCGAACGCCACCGCCGTGATCGGCACCCAGACGACGCCAACGGCAAAACCCTGGACGGCGCTGTTGAGAACGAGCACTTCCATGCTGACGTTGAGATCGAATGTCAGCATCCACAGCCCTGCCGCGGTTTGCAGCCCGAAGCCGAACGCCATGCTGATGCGCGGATCGATCCGGCTCATGAAACCTGCGGCCATGAATCCGACCAGCATGCCGACGCCCCGGCATCCGATCACCTGCCCGACCAGCGTATCGGGAAAGCCGGCCTGCTGCTGCAGCAGCGGTGGCAAGAGCACCATCGGCGTGAAATTCAACATGCCGTAGATCGTCACCAGCGCCAGCCCGATCGCATAGTTGCGGTCGGCCAAAAGCTTCAGGTTCAGGAACGGCTCGCGGGTGCTCAGGCTGTGCACCAGGAAAATGTACAGTGCGATGACCGCGATCAGGCATTCGATGACGATCTCCATCGAATCGAACCAGTCCAGCCGCACGCCGCGCGCGAGCACCAGTTGCACGGCCGCCAGCGCGGTGGCAAGCGCGATGAAGCCGGTCCAGTCGAAGCGCACTTTGGTGAGGCTGGTGTCCGGCGGCAGCGTCCAGCGCATGCCGATGGTGGCGCAGATACCGATCGGCACCAGCATGTAGAACGACCAGCGCCAGCTATACATCTCGGCCAGATAGCCGCCGATGACGGGACCGAACGCCGGTGCGACCGCGACCGCCATGCCGAAGATCGACATCACCATCGCATGCTGGCGCCGCGGGAACGTATTGAACAGGATCGACTGCGACAGCGGCACGATCGGCGCGCCCGCCCCGCCCTGCAGGATGCGCCAGATCACCAGCATCTCGAGCGACTGCGACATGCCGCACAGCAGCGTGGCGAGCGTAAAGGAGCCGATCGAGTAGACGACGACGCGCCTGGTGCCGAAACGCGATACCAGCCAGCCGGTCATCGGCGTTACCACGGCGGTCGCGAGAATGTTGAAGGTCATCACCCAGGCGATCTCGTCCTGGGTTGCCGACAGCGCGCCCTGCATCTGGGGCAGGATGGTCGACGTCGTCAGCAAGGCGGTGCCGTAGAGCGAGGAGCCCAGAACGACGGTCGCCATGGTCAAATAGCGCTGCGCCGGCGGCATGAACCCGGCGGCTTCGTCGGCCTCGATTTCGGCGGAGTTCAAGCCAAGATCCCCTGCAGCATCCCTCTGGCGTTTCCTGCGGCTTCCCTTGCGGCATCGCGCGGTCTGATTGTAACCTAGCTTACTAGATAATTGCCTGGCTTACCAATTGCCCGGCGGCTACAGTTGCGGCCATGCCAAATACCGAAGAATACATTGGGGTCGTGATCTCGGATGTCGCCCGCCTGTTGCGGACCGAGTTCGACCGTCGTGTGCGCCGGCTCGGGATCACCCGCGCCCAGTGGCTGGTGCTGACGCGCCTGCACCGCCGCCCCGGCGCGTCGCATTCCGAACTCGCCGAGATGATGGAGGTCGAAAAGGCCACCGCCGGCCGCATGATCGACAGGCTCGTGGCCAACGGCTGGGTCGAGCGCCGCAGCGAGCCCGGCGACAAGCGGGTGAAGCGGGTTTACCTGACGGTAGAGGCCGAACGCGTGCACAAGCGGATCTGGCGGGTCGCCGAAGATACCGTCGAAACCGCGCTCGCCGATCTTTCCGCGCGCGAGAGCAAGCAGCTCTTTGCATTGCTGCAGCGCGTCAAGGAGACGCTGGTCTCCGGCGGCGATGCTCCGGCCAGGGGTGCGACGGCGAACTCGGCCCGGAATTCCGCCACGCGCAGGCCGCGCCGCCTCAACGGCAACGGGAGGATTGCGTCGTGACGCCGCGGCAGCGAAGACTGGCGCTGATTGGCGTGCCCGTGCTGATCGTCGTCGGCGCGCTCGGCTTCTGGCTGCAGGGTGGCCGCCACGTCACCACCGAGAACGCTTTCGTCAAGGCCGACATCACCCAGATCGCAAGCGAAATTCCGGGTCGCATCATCGAAGTCCGGATCAGGGACCATTCTCCCGTCAAGGCAGGCGAGTTGCTGGTGCGCCTCGATCCCGCGCCCTACGAGCTTGCGCTGGCCAAGGCCGAGGCCGACGTCGATTCCGCACGCGCCGCCGTCGAACAGATGAAGGCGAATCTGCGCGAGATCCGGGCCGAAACCAGAGAGGCCGAGAACAAGCTGACGTTCCTGCAGGCGCAGGCGCAGCGGGCGCGTGATCTTTCGGGACGCGGCGTGACATCGGCCGTCAAGCTCGAGCAGACCAACAGCGAAGAACAGGAAGGGCTGGATCGTGTCGCGGTGCTGCACCAGCGCATCGCCCGCGTCGAAGCGGCGCTTGGCGGCAAGCCGGACCGGCCGACCGATGCATTCGCCGCGGTGCGCGAGAAGCTGGCGCTGCGCGACCGCGCCGCGCTCGACCTCGCCTACACCGAGATCAAGGCGCCGCGGGCCGGGGTCGTCGTCAATTTCAAGCTGCAACTCGGCGAGCAGGTCAAGGCGCAGACATCGTTGTTTGCCATGGTCGCCGATCGCAGGCCCTGGCTGGAGGCGAATTTCAAGGAGACCGACCTCACCCACGTCACCGTCGGACAGAAGGCGAAGGTCGTGCTCGACATGCACCCGGACATTACCTGGGACGCCGAGGTCGAAAGCATCAGTCCGGCGACCGGCGCCGAGTTTGCGATCCTGCCGGCGCAGAATGCTTCGGGAAACTGGGTGAAGGTCGTGCAGCGCCTGCCGGTGCGGCTGCAATTGCTCGAACGTCCCGGCGAGCCGCCCCTGCGCGCCGGCATGACCGCCTATGTCAGCATCGACACCGGCCGCACCCGAAGCCTCGCCAGCATCTTCGGCAACGGCGCCGCGGTCGCCGCGCGCCCGCAGTCGAAAGAGGCAGGCAAGGCAGAGTGATCATCGTCACGATGTCCCCGCGGCCCGTCGTCTTCCTGATCGGCCTGAAATGACGCGACCGGCCGATAGCCGATTTACGCGAAAACGATTATGCTCCCCCTATCGAGTTGGCTTCCGGTCGAGGCACCGACGCCCGCACCGGCACATGGGGCGACCATGTTCAACCCTACTGAAATCGTCATCGACGCGTTTGTCGGGGAGCTCAAAAGCAAGTACGGCCAGATCTACGGCGTGCTTGAGCCGGCCTATCCCGACATCATCGGTTTCGTCGGCCGGCTTGCGCTGGAGAATATCGCCAATAGTGACGCGGCCTACCACGACATGAACCACACCATCATGGTCACCCTGGTCGGTCAGGAGATCCTGCTTGGGAAGCACACCAGCGAAGGCGGGGTTACCCCACGCGACTGGCTGCATTTCATGATTTCCCTCCTGTGTCACGACATCGGCTATGTGCGGGGCGTGTGCCGGGGGGACCGTGACGGACATTATGTCTGCGGCGAGAACGGCCAGCTGGTGCCGATATCCGCAGGCGCCACGGACGCAAGCCTGACCCCCTATCATGTTGCGCGATCCAAACTGTTCGTCCGCGAGCGCTTCGGGAAGAAGAGCCTGACCCAAATCGATACGCGAGAGATCGAGGCAAACATCGAGCACACGCGTTTTCCGGTACCGGAGAACGATCTGCATCCCAGCACGGCAGATTATCCAGGTCTGCTTCGTGCCGCGGACCTGATCGGCCAGTTGGCCGACATCGGTTACCTGCGCAAGACTTCGGCATTGTTTGCCGAGTTCCGGGAAACCGGCGAGGCCGACAAGCGCGGCTTTCAGACGCCGGACGATCTGAGAGCGGCGTACCCCGCCTTCTTCTGGAAGATGGTCCGGCCCTATATCGGCGACGCGCTCCGCTATTTGCGAGTGACCCAGGAAGGCAAGCAGTGGATCGCCAACCTTTACGCGCACGTGTTCTCCGAAGAACACCGGGGAGCATTCGGCGGGCCGTTGAGGTAAGTCTCTGCGCATCGGCTGATCGCGTCGATCAGGCTGTGCTTCCAATGAGTCCACGCTGGGGCAGGAACTGCTCGCTCAAGTCACGCGGCCCGCGCTGCGTCGATGCGTAGCCCTCGCTGTCAGGAACATTTCCCCTCACCTCCTGTTTTCCTTTCTCCATCCCAACTGGAGGAGAAACTCATGTCTTTGGAAGCGAACGAAACCGGCAACCTGATCGGCAGCGACAAGGTCGAGGGAACCGCGGTCTATGGCGCCGACCGGAACAAGATCGGTTCGATCGAGCGCGTCATGATCGACAAGATGAGCGGCAAGGTGTCCTACGCCGTACTCTCCTTCGGCGGCTTTCTCGGTATC
The DNA here is from genome assembly GCA_036565985.1 of Bradyrhizobium sp. Lineage (GTDB taxonomy): Bacteria > Pseudomonadota > Alphaproteobacteria > Rhizobiales > Xanthobacteraceae > Bradyrhizobium. The sequence goes on along the minus strand of DATCXE010000230.1, from coordinate 1,044 downwards.
GGCGACGACTACTACCCGCTGCCCTGGCAGTCGCTGAAATATGACACCTCGCTCGGCGGCTACGTTACCGGCGTGACCGAAAGCCAGCTCGAGGGCGCGCCGCACTACGGTAACGACAATGCCTGGAACTGGGGTGACCCGACCAGGACCCGCTCCGTCAACGACTATTATGGCGTCGCAATCTGAGCTCTGACGAGAACTGATCCTGAAGAGGCCCGCCGCGACGGCGGGCCTCTTTTCGGGACCCGCACAGAACTCATCCGCTCAACGAACCATTCCGCCGGCCGGGCGTTAGGGGTCCGCGGGAGGGCACGACCGTGGGAAAATTCTTCTTGTTCATTGTGGCCGTGAGCATCGCCATCTTGCTGGCGACGAGCATTCATATCATCAAGCTGTAACTTCCCAGCGCCCGGCGGCGTGGCGGCAGGACGCACACCCGAAACGGTCGGGCTGCGCCCTGTGGCTGTTGAAACCGGTCAAACGGGTTACTGCGGCCCGGGCATGCACGAGGCAGGCGCAACATTGCCGCAAGCGCTGCGGAGATAGAGACAAGTCCACATCAGGACTTGGTATCGGTCGCCAATCATTTGCTTTGCTGCGCCATCATCGCCCGGCATGGCGAACAGATCGGTAACCAGATGCGATCGAAGGCGGCAGGACCGTTGATCTAGCTCAACCCCGGTTCGGGCGAACGTCAAAAGGTGTCGTCGGGTGCGGAAAGCTGCGGGTGCGCCAGGATTGGAACCCGAATGCACGACACCCCAATCGACAGGAGGATACCATGGTCCGTTACGCTCTTGCTGCTCTGGCAGCACTTGTTCTGGTCGGCGCCAGCCTCACCCCGGATGACGCGTACGCGCGTCGGGGCGGCGGCGCCCGAGCTGGGGGCTTTCACGGCGGCGGCGTTCATGCAGGCCGTGTCGGCGTCGCCGGTCGGGGATATGCCGGCCGCGGGTATGCCGCTCGCGGATACGCGGGTCGAGGATATGTCGCTCGCGGATATGGCTATCATCCCGTAGCGCGCACGGCGGTGCGCAGAGGCGT
>DATCXE010000216.1:0-15148 GCA_036565985.1 Bradyrhizobium sp. | reverse complement strand
ATTCGAATTTCGGAACCGTACCGAATCCGCAGAGTCCAGGGCTCCGGAGAGAAATGGGTCATTCGGAGAAGAATGGGCCGGCTCTGCCGAATGGAGGTCCGGAGCTGAAATGAGAAATCGCTGCTGCTACGGGGCTAAATTGCTAACAAGTTCGAGCGGAGAATACAGGGCTTCAGCCATGCTGGCGGAGAGAGTGGGATTCGAACCCACGGTACGGTTTCCCGCACACACGCTTTCCAAGCGTGCGCCTTAAGCCACTCGGCCATCTCTCCGGAGGCCCTCTCTTGAAGGGGCAGGAATGATTTTGCAAGGGAGGCCCGGGGGCGATCGCGCAAATTTCCCCAATTCGTTGAATTTATTTGGAAATTCGGTACCACCGCCATCGTGGCGACACCTTCGGCTGGTGCCTTGGAACCGGAATCCGTGCCACGCCGACGCCATGGCTCACGGACGAGCCAGGGGCGGGCCCGAGGGGCTGCCCGGCACGAATCACGGGCGGAGGACGGCATGACGATCACACGAGCGCTTTTGTTCGCCATCCTGGTATCGGCGTTTGCCGGCAGCGCCGCCGGCCCGGCGATGGCGCAGGCCTGTGCCCGGCAGGGCGTCGACGTGACCTGCGACGACGGCAGGCGCGGGATCTTCGCGGGCGATGCCATCGTCTGGGCCGATGGCACGAAATCGCGGCTGGCCTCGCCGCATCCCAGCGTCATCATCGGCAACAAATCGTCCGTCGTCATCGGCCCCGGCGTGTTCGCCGGCTCCGGGTCAGGGAAGGGCATGGTGCCGATGGAAAATCCGAGCGCCCCTGGCAAGGCGCGCTGCCCGATCCTGGACGGCGTGTCCTACTGCTTTTGATTCTAGTGATACCGGGCGCCGCCGTTGGTGACGGAGCGTAGCTGCCGCAAGGCAAGCGGATCGGCGATGACGTCTTCCGAGGGACACCTGTCGAAGCGGCGGTCCCACAGCGCATCGGTGAAGTCGGCGAACCATTGCTGGATGGTGCCGGTGCGCAGCTTCGCCATCATCGCTTCCCAGCGCATCCGGCGCTCCGTCAGCGGCATCGACACGGCGACCGCGATGGTGCGCGCCATGCCGTCGATATCGTGCGGATTGACCTGCAGCGCGGTGTCGAGTTCGTTGGCGGCGCCGGCGAATTTCGACAGCACCAGCACGCCGGGATCGACCGGGTTCTGGGCTGCGACATATTCCTTGGCGACCAGGTTCATGCCGTCCTGCAGCGGCGTGACGACGCCGACCTGCGCGGTGCGATAAAGGCCCGCAAGCACGGCCTGGCTGTAGCCCTTGTTGAGATAGCGGATCGGCGTCCAGTCGACTTCGCCATGAAGGCCGTTGACGTCGCTGACCAGTTTCGCGACATCGCTCTGCAGATTGCCGTAGGCCTCGATCGCGCCGCGCGACGGGGTTGCGATCTGCAACAGCGAAACCGAGCGCGCCAGCGACGGATGCAAGCTCCACATCCGGTCGAACGCCTTGATGCGGTTGATCAGGCCCTTGGAATAATCCAGCCGGTCGACGCCGATCGCGAGCTTCTCACCGTTCAGGCTTCGCCGCAGCCGGGAGACGTCCGGATGGGTCGAGGCCTTGGCGGCGAGCTGGGCGAACTGCTGCGGATCGATGCCGATCGGAAACACCGAAGCGCGCGTTCGGCCATGGCGGGAATGGACGACGCCGCCACGCACGACGAGCCCGAGATCCTGCTCCGCGTACGACAGGAAATTCTCGCAGTCCTCCTCGGTCTGGAAACCGATCAGATCGTACGCCAGCATCGCCTCGATCAGTTCGCGATGGTGCGGCACGCCGCCGATCACGGCACGCGTCGGCCACGGCGTATGCAGGAAGAAGCCGATCGGCTGCGTGACGCCGAGCGCGCGCAATTCCGCGCCGAGCGCGAGGAAATGATAGTCCTGGATCCAGAACGCCTGTTCCGGCTTCTGGAATCGCATCAGCGCGCGCGCCATGAACGCGTTCACTTCACGATAGCTGGCATAGTCCTCCTGCGAAGCGCGGATGAGATCGGCGCGCGAATGCAGCGCCGGCCACAACGCCGAATTCGCGAACCCTTCATAATAGCCGCCGTAATGCGCCGCCGGCAGATCGAGCATCGCCAGCGCGCCGGTTCCCAAAGCTTCGATTTCAGCAAAAGGTTCCTTCTGGTTCCCGTCGCGGACCCTTCCGCTGGAACCGACCCAGATGGCGCCCGACTTCTCCACGATTGGCAACAGCGCCGCTGCTAATCCCCCCGTCATGGGTTCGTTCGGTTTTCCACGCGATACGCGGTTAGAGACGACGACGAGGTTCACAAGTCTCCTCCTGTTGGTGCGCGTGTTAACAACCATTCATCAATATGGTTCCTGATCACCCTTTCAACGAATTGAAACCAAATTCGGGCTGCGGTGTGCAAGAAATCACCGGAACTCACGAAAAATAAAATTCATCGCGAACCTCGGCAGCAAGCGCAAAAATCTGTGTCCGAATCCGGACGGGACCCGACACATTATGGCCGACCTGCGTCGCTTTCGTCATCAAGCAGGTGTGTAAGGAATTCCCTGACGTCGCTTGGTGCGTCGAAGTGTCCGGCTACGCCCGTTGCACGACGGCCGACAGAGAATGCGAGGCCATCGAAGTCCGGCATGATCGCAAACACCGTCTCGTCGGTGACGTCGTCGCCGATGAAGAGCGGACGACGGCCCTTGAACGGTTCGCGCGTCATCAACTCGCGCACGCCGGTCGCCTTGGTGAAGCCGGAATGCTTGATCTCGCACACGCATTTTCCAGGCAGCACCTCGATCGGCGCGTTGGGCAGATCGGCCCTGATCAAGGACACCGCTTCATAGATCGCCTTCTCCGCATGCGGTGCGAGGCGGTAATGCAGCGCCAGCGAATAGCCCTTGTCCTCGAGCAATATCCCCGGGCTCAACTTCGCGATGGCGGCGAGACGTCGCTTCAATTCCTTGTCCATCGGCGGCGCGTGCGCGGCCACCGACTCGTTGTCGGGATCGATCCGCATTTCAGCGCCATGGCCGCCGACGGCCGGAAACACGTCGGGCGCGAAGATCAGATCGATGTCGTTGAGCGACCGGCCGCTGACCAGCGCCAGCGCGCCACCGGTTCTTTTGACCAGGCGATTCAGCGTCTTCGCCAGGCCCGGCGGCACCCAGACTTCGCGCGGCGTCGGCATCAGGTCGAGCAGCGTGCCGTCGATGTCGAGCAGGATTGCGGTTTGGCTCAGACGCGGCACCAGCGAGCGCGGCACCGGAACGGTTTCCGGCGCAGCCTCGTTCTCGTCGGCGATATTGTCTTGCAATGCCATTTCGGCCAGATCCCGGTTCATCGCATCCTACTCCACAAATGCCAGCGGCCGCGCAACAGTTTCGAGCGATTTGCGCTCGGCTGCGATGGCATATCGCCACGCAACCGCCGCGGCCACGATCATCAATGCCGACCCGAACAGGTAGCCGGCGAAAACGCTGTTGCGAGATCCGGTATCGATCAGCGCGCCGAACAATGCCGGCCCCGCCACGCCGCCAATTCCGGTGCCGATCGCGTAGAACAGCGCGATGGCCAGCGCCCGCACCTCCAGCGGAAAGGTTTCGCTGACGGTCAGATAGGCGGCGCTCGCCGCCGGCGAGGCAAAGAAGAAGATCACCATCCATGCGATCGTCTGGGTCTGCGCGGTGAGCACACCGATCGAAAACAGATAACCCGAGAGCGCAAGCAGCACCCCCGAGACGCCATAGGTCACCGTGATCATCATGCGGCGGCCCACCGTATCGAACAGCCGGCCGAGCAGCAGCGGCCCGAGGAAATTTCCCGCCGCGAACGGCAGGATGTACCAGCCGACATGATTGGCCGGGATGCCGAAGAAGTCGGTCAGCACCAGCGCGAAGGTGAAGAAGATGGCGTTGTAGAAGAACGCCTGCGCGCCCATCAGCACCAGTCCGACCAGCGAACGCTTCCGGTAGGTCGTGAACAGCGTCCGCGCCACCTCGCCGAGCGGCGTGTGGCTGCGCATCTTCAGCCTGACCTTCGGCAGCGCCTCGTCCGCCCGATGGTCCGGATGAAGGGTCGCCGCCTTCTCGATTTCGTCGACGATGGCGTGCGCCTGCTCGGGACGGCCATGGATCATCAGCCAGCGCGGGCTTTCCGGAATCCACATCCGCATCACGAACACGATCAGGCCGAGGCCCGCGCCGATCAGGTAAGCCAATCGCCAGCCATGATCGGGCGCGAACATCGCGGGATCGAGCAGCACGATGGCGGCGACCGCGCCGATCGCGGCGCCAATCCAGAAGCTGCCGTTGATCACGAGATCGGTCCATCCGCGATAGCGCGCCGGCACCAGTTCCTGGATAGTCGAATTGATCGCGGTGTATTCGCCGCCGATTCCCGCACCGGTCAGGAATCGAAACAGCGCATAGCTTGCCACGCTCCAGGACAGCGCCGTCGCAGCCGTCGCCGTCAGGTAGACCGCGAGCGTGATGAAGAACAGTTTCTTGCGCCCGATCCGGTCGGTCAGCCACCCGAAGCCGAGCGCGCCGATCACGGCGCCGGCGAGATAGGCGCTGTTGGCCAGCCCGACATCGAAATTCGAGAACTGCAGCGTCGGGCTTTCCTTCAGCGCGCCCGCCAACGCGCCTGCAAGCGTAACCTCGAGCCCGTCGAGTATCCAGGTAATGCCGAGCGCGAGCACGACACGGGTGTGAAAGCGGCCCCAGCGAAGGCGATCGAGCCGCGCCGGAATGCTGGTCTCGACGACACGCTCATTGTCCTGATTCAGCCCTGCAACGGGGGCATCCTTATCCACCGCATCATGCCGTATCGCTTTTACATCCATCGGATTGGACCAATGAGAAACGCCCCGGAACGCCCCAGCCCCAGGGTTATTTCGATGAATTGCGGCAAACATGATGCCCGCCGTGGAGATAACGCGTTCAGGGGATGGGGGTTCCGAGGGCTTTTGAACGGCGAAATTGCATGGCTGTTGTCAGTTCGCGCCTGTCACGTTCCACGAATGTCCATCCGCGTCATTGCGGGCGCAGCGAAGCAATCCATTCTTCCTTTGTGCCGCACTATGGATTGCTTCGCTGCGCTCGCAATGACGGGAGAGAGGGCGTGCGACGTCCCATCGAATTGTCATGCTCCGCGAAAGCGGGGCAATCTAGTACGCTGCGGCCTATCGAGTGATCACTGCTGTCTCTGGAATACTGGATCACCCGCCTTCGCGGATGATAACACCGTCTTGGTGGCCCGCAGTCTTGCTAATGCACACCTGCCGACTTTCTCACGCCGCCCTGATGTTCGCCATGAAGCGATCGAGTTCTTCGCGCAGGCGCGTGCTTTCGCTCGACAGGCTGCGCGCCGAGTTCAGCACCTCTTCCGAGGCCGAACCGGTTTCGGTCGCGCCGCGATTGACCTGCATGACGTTGGCGGCGGCTTCCTGCGTGCCTTGCGCGACATTCTGGACGCTGCGCGCGATTTCCTGCGTCGCCGAACTCTGCTGCTCCACCGCACTGGCGATCGTCGAGGAGATGTCGGAAATCTTTCCGATGGTCCCGCCGATTTCCTTGATGGCGGCGACCGATTCCTGCGTTGCGCCCTGCATGCCCGAGATGTGATTGGAGATTTCGTCGGTCGCTTTCGCCGTTTGGCTTGCGAGCGACTTGACCTCGGACGCGACGACGGCAAAGCCGCGGCCGGCATCGCCCGCGCGGGCCGCCTCGATGGTGGCGTTCAGCGCCAGCAGATTGGTCTGCTCGGCAATCGCCGTGATCAGCTTGACGACATCGCCGATCTCCTGCGCGGCGCGCGACAGCTTGCCGATGCGACCATCGGTCTGCTCGGCCTGGCGAACGGCGGCTTCCGCGATCTGGCTGCTTTCCTTGACGCGCCGGCCGATCTCGTCGACGGACGCCGACAATTCCTCGGTCGCGGACGCGACCGACTGCATGTTGCTGGAGGCTTCCTCCGAAGCGCCGGCGACCTGGTTCGACAGGCTCTGGGTGGTTTCCGCGGTCCGTGTCAGGGTGCCGGCCGCGGCTTCGAGTTGCACCGCGGACGATGAAACGTTGGAAACGATGGCGCCGACTGCGGCCTCGAAGTCATCGGCAAACCGGATCAGTTCGGCCCGGCGTGCGGCGCTCGCCGCCTTGTTCTGCGCCTCCTGCGAAGCGGCGTCGCGTTCGGCGCGGGCGACGGCCTGCACCTTGAACTCCTCGACCGCACCCGCCATCTCGCCGAGTTCGTCCTTGCGCCCGAGGCCGGGCAGCACGACATCGAAATTTCCGGCGGCAAGTTCGCGCATCGCGCTGCACATCCTCGTCATCGGCCGGGAAATGCCCTTGCCCAGGAAGAAAGCCCAGATGCAGCCGAGCAGGAAGCCGCCCGCCGCCAGCATCGCGATCAGCCGTTCGGTTTGGGCGATGGCGGCGTCCGACTCGGCATCGAGCCGTTTCTGATCCGACAGCAGGTCCGACTTCATCGCCGCCGAGGCCTTGTTGATCTCGGCAGCCGTCTCCGTCATTTCCTGGGTCAGCCCCTCGATCTCCTTGGCATTGCCGATCAGCATGGCGAGCGACCGGCGGTATTCCTCCAGCATGGTGGAGACTTCCTTGATGCCGCCGAGGATCTTTCCGTTGGTTGTCGAGATCGCCTTCAGCGCGTTCTCGACAAATGTCAGACGCGCCAGGGCGCTGGTCGCGACCGACTGGTCGGAATTGACTACGAAAGTATTGGCAAGCGCGGTGGCCGCCTGGAACTGCTCGGTTACCTTCTTGGCGCCGAGCGTAATCACCTGCAGTTCGGATTCCTCGGCATTGCTCGGGAGGTCGTCGAGCTTGTAGCGCAGCGAGTTTCCGGTGCGCGCAAGCTGGTCCTGCGCGATGCGCGCGCTCTCGTCCTTGACCTTGAGCATGTCGGCGAAAATCTTGGTGAAGGTGCGGAATTCCCGCTCCAGCTTCGCGACCTGCTCGAGCCGTGCCCGGTCGGTGGTGCCCTTCATCGAGGTCAGGATCGCATCCTTCAGGCGCGATTCGGCCTCCAGCGCGGCCTTGCCGTCCTCTTCCTTGCCGGTGACGACGAAATAACGGGCCAGCGAACGGTAGGAGATCAGTTCGCGATCGATGTCGCGCGCCAGATCGGCCTCCTGCACGCTGTGCCGGTAGGCATCGACGACGTCGGAAACCCGCTCGAAGCCGAGATAGGCGAAGCCCATGCTGCCAGCCGAGATCGCCAGCACGACGGTAAAGCCGAGCATGATCTTGGAGCGAAATCTTAGGGTTGGAAGCCTGAAAGACGAGCCGCTACGCTTCTTGAATCGCACGTCACCCCCCGTTTTCATTCTGAAAACCACCGCATCGGGAGCCCAGGCCCCCTACGCGGTGCGCAAACTTAAGGCAGAATGGATAAGGGGGCGTAAATACGGGCAAAGCTGAATAGGGGCGGCGGATGATTGCTCTTACCCTCCCCTGGAGGGGTCCGAGACGAGCAAAGCTCGCTCGTGGGTCGACGCGAAGCGGCGGGGTGGGGTGAAGGTCTCTCCGCATCCAACAGTGCCCGAGTGGAGAGATCACCCCACCCCGGCTCGCATTTCGCTTCGCTCATGTGAGCCGACCCTCCCCCTCCAGGGGAGGGTGAAAGATTTCGCGGTGAGTCCGCGTGCGCCCGCTGGGGTCATCACAATGACCCACGCGACCAAAATCCTAGTTGCAAGTTCCTGCGCCGCTGTTTCTAATTAGAACAATTACAAAACATTGGGAGGTACCACGCGTGTCGACAGTCAAACTGACGGTAAACGGCAAGGCCGTCTCGGCCGAGGTCGAGGACCGGACGCTTCTCGTCCATCTCCTGCGCGACCATCTGAACCTGACCGGCACCCATGTCGGCTGCGACACCAGCCAATGTGGCGCCTGCGTCGTCCACATCGACGGCCGGGCGGTGAAATCCTGCACGGTCATGGTCGGCCAGGCGGCCGGCTCCAGCGTCACCACCATCGAAGGCATTGCAAAGGGCGACGAATTGCACCCGATGCAGGCGGCTTTCCGCGACAATCACGGCCTGCAGTGCGGTTATTGCACCCCTGGCATGATCATGTCGGCGATCGATATTGTGCACCGCCACAGCGGACAGCTCGACGAGGAAACCGTCCGGGCCGAACTCGAAGGCAACATCTGCCGCTGCACCGGCTACCACAACATCGTCAAATCGGTGCTGGACGCAGCCGGCCGCATGAAGGTCGCGCAGGCGGCGGAATAACGCCGCAGGCCAGCAATTTCGGATTTCAAGGCCGCGTTTCGATGGAAATGGCGGAAACAATAAACTCCGGTCGGGAGGACAGGACATGGGCGTTGAAGGCATTGGCGCAAGCGTGGTGCGCAAGGAAGACCGCCGTTTCATTACCGGCAAGGGCCGTTACGTCGACGACATCAAGCTGCTGGGCATGACCCACGCACATTTCGTCCGCAGCCCGCACGCACACGCCAAAATCAAGAGCGTGGATACTTCAGAGGCGATGAAGATGCCGGGCGTGGTCGGCGTGCTGACCGGCCAGCAGATTGTCGACGACAAGATCGGCAATCTGATCTGCGGCTGGGCCATCACCTCCAAGGACGGCACCGGCATGAAGATGGGCGCATGGCCGGCGATGGCGCCGGAAACCGTGCGTTTCGTCGGCCAGGCGGTCGCGGTCGTGATCGCCGAGACCAAGAACCAGGCCCGCGATGCGGCCGAGGCCGTGGCCGTCGACTACGAGGAATTGCCGGCGGCGGCCGACATTCGCGCGGCCATTGCGCCGGGCGCACCGCAGCTGCACCCGGAGGCCCCGGGCAACGTGATCTATGACTGGGTGATCGGCGAGGAAGCCGCAACCGATGCGGCATTCAAGTCGGCGGCCAATATCGTTTCGCTCGACATCACCAACAACCGACTGGTGCCGAACGCGATGGAGCCGCGCGCGGCGATCGCCGAGTATAACGAACCGGAAGAGCACTTTACGCTCTACACGACCTCGCAGAACCCGCATGTCGCCCGCCTCGTGCTGTCGGCGTTCTACAACATCGCGCAGGAGCACAAGCTGCGCGTGATAGCCCCCGACGTCGGCGGCGGTTTCGGTTCGAAGATCTTCATCTACCCCGAGGAAATGGTGGCGCTGTGGGCCTCCAAGAAGGTCGGACGTCCGGTGAAATGGACCGGCGACCGCACCGAAGCCTTCCTGACCGACGCCCATGGCCGCGATCATCTCACCAAGGCGGAGATGGCGTTCGACAAGGACAACAAGGTTACGGGATTGCGCGTAAAGACCTACGCCAATCTCGGCGCCTATATGTCGCTGTTCTCGTCCTCGGTGCCGACCTATCTCTACGCGACGCTGCTGTCGGGCCAGTACAATATCCCCAACATCTTCGCCGAAGTGATCAGCGTCTACTCCAACACCGTGCCGGTCGACGCCTATCGCGGCGCGGGCCGCCCCGAGGCAAGCTTCGTGGTGGAACGGCTGATGGAAACGGCGGCGCGGCAGTTGAAGGTCGATCCGGCCGAACTGCGCCGCAAGAACTTCATCACCCAGTTCCCGCACCAGACGCCTGTGATCATGGCCTATGATATCGGCGACTTTAATGCCTCGCTCGACTCCGCGATGAAGGCGATCGATTACGCCGGCTTCCCGGCGCGCAAGGCGAAAGCCAAGTCCGAAGGCAAACTCCGCGGCATCGGCGTCTCCTGCTACATCGAGGCCTGCGGCATTGCGCCGTCGAAGGCGGTCGGCAGCCTCGGCGCCGGCGTCGGCTTATGGGAATCCGCTGAGGTTCGCGTCAACCCGGTCGGCACCATCGAGATCCTCACGGGATCGCACAGCCACGGCCAGGGCCATGAAACGAGCTTCTGCCAGTTGGTGGCCGAACGCCTCGGTATTCCGATCAGCCAGGTCCAGCTCGTCCATGGCGACACCGACAAAGTGCAGTTCGGCATGGGCACCTACGGCTCGCGCTCGGCGGCCGTAGGTCTCACCGCAATCCTGAAGGCGATGGAGAAAGTCGAGGCCAAGGCCAAGAAGATCGCGGCCCATGCGTTAGAGGCCTCCGAAAACGACATCGTCATCGAGAACGGCGAGTTCAAGGTGACCGGCACCGACAAGTCGATCGCGTTGCCGATGGTCGCGCTCGCCGCCTACACCGCGCACAATCTGCCTGACGGCATGGAGCCCGGCCTGAAGGAGGGCGCGTTCTACGACCCGACCAACTTCACCTTCCCGGCCGGCTCCTACATCTGCGAAATGGAAGTCGATTCCGCCACCGGCAAATCCACCTTCGTCAACTTCGTGGCGGCGGACGATTTCGGGCGGCTGATCAACCCGATGATCGTCGAAGGCCAGGTCCATGGCGGTCTCGCCCAGGGCATCGGCCAGGCGCTGCTCGAAGGCGCGGTGTACGACAGTTCAGGCCAGTTGCTGACGGCGTCGTTCATGGACTATTCCATGCCGCGCGCCGACGACCTGCCCTCGTTCAAGCTGTCGCACACCACGACGCTGTGTCCGGGCAATCCGCTCGGCGTCAAGGGCTGCGGCGAGGCAGGCGCGATAGGCGCATCGGCGGCGGTCATCAACGCCATCACGGATGCGATCGGCAACAACAAGCTCGAAATGCCCGCGACGCCCGACCGCGTCTGGCATGCGATCCACGGTTAAGCGGGAGGAAACATCATGTACCAGACAACCTATCACCGCCCCTCCTCCGTCGACGAAGCCGCGGCTGCGTTCGCCAAGGGTTCGGACTCGAAATACCTGGCCGGCGGCCACACGCTGATCCCCGTGATGAAGCAGCGGCTGGCCTCGCCATCCGATGTGATCGATCTCGGCAAGATCAAGGAACTGGTCGGCATCGAAGCGTCGGGTGACACGCTGACGATCAAGGCGGCCACGACCTATTTCGACATCATGCAAAGCGCCGACGTGAAGAAGTCGATCCCCGCGATCGCCTACCTCACCTCCATACTCGGCGACCCCGCGGTGCGGCACCGCGGCACGATCGGCGGGTCGATCGCCAACAACGACCCGGCGGCGGATTTCCCCGCAGCGCTGGTTTCGCTCGGCGCGACGGTGAAGACCAACAAGCGCTCGATCTCGGCGGACGATTTCTTCCAGGGCCTGTTCTCTACGGCCCTCGAGGATGGCGAAATCATCACCGCCGTGTCATTCCCGATCCCGGCGAAGGCGGGCTATGCCAAGATGCGGCATCCCGCCTCGCGTTTCGCGCTGACCGGCGTGTTCGTGACCAAAACCAAAGCTGGTGACGTCCGCGTCGCAGCGACAGGCGCATCGGAAAACGGCGTCATGCGGGTACCGGCGATCGAGGCAGCCTTGAAGGCGAACTGGTCGGCGGGCGCGATCGACAGCGTGAAGGTTTCCGCCGACGGCCTGATGAGCGATATCCATGGAACTTCGGACTATCGCGCCAATCTCGTAAAGGTAATGGCGCAGCGCGCGGTGACGGCCGCGGGCTAATAACGTCTAGACACAACTTCCATGCGAGCGGCGCGCAGCAATGCGCGCCGCTTTCGCATTTTGGTCCGATTCTCGGCAAAAGAACTTGCCATGGTCTCGCTTCGGCGGGACAATTTAGCTAATCAACTAATTAAGACGCTTCCCCTGGGAGAGAAAACAAGTGCTCGACAAACCAGCCGCCCAATCCGCTACCCGCGCCTCCGGCCCGCTCGCCGGATTCCGCATCGTCGAATTCGCCGGCATCGGTCCCGGCCCGTTCGCGTGCATGCTGCTCGCCGACATGGGCGCCGAGGTCATCACGCTTGACCGCGTCGGCGCCGGCAAAAACCTGAAGGCGGTCGCGGTGCGCGGCCGCAAGGTCATCGAACTCGATCTGAAGGACAAGGCTGCCATCGCGCAGGTGCTGGACCTGCTCGCCGGCGCGGACGCGCTGATCGAAGGCTTTCGCCCCGGCGTGATGGAGCGCCTTGGCCTCGGCCCTGATGTGGTGCTCGCGCGCAACCCGAAGCTGGTCTATGGCCGCATGACCGGCTGGGGCCAGGAAGGCCCGCTCGCCAATGCCGCCGGCCATGACATCAACTACATCTCGATCACGGGCGCGCTGGCCGCGATCGGCACAAAAGAGAAGCCGGTGCCGCCGCTCAATCTGGTGGGCGATTTCGGCGGCGGTGCGCTCTATCTCGTGGTCGGCGTGCTCGCCGCCATGCTGGAAGCCTCGAAGTCGGGCAAAGGCCAGGTCGTCGACACCGCGATGTGCGACGGCGCGGCATCGCTGATGTCGATGTTCTTCGACATGCGCGCGAGCGGGCGCTGGACCGAGGGCCGCGACCAGAACTTCCTCGACGGCGGCGCGCATTTCTACGGCGTCTACGAGTGCTCCTGCGGCAACTTCATCTCGATCGGCTCGATCGAGCCGCAGTTCTACGCGCTGCTGCGCAAGCATGCCGACCTGACGGATGCCGATTTCGACGCGCAGATGGACCGCAAGGCGTGGCCGGCGCTGAAGGAAAAGCTGACCAGGGTGTTCAAGAGCAAGACCCGCGCGGACTGGTGCAAGATCATGGAAGGCACCGACATCTGCTTCGCGCCGATCCTGACCATGGCGGAAGCGCCCGATCATCCGCACATGGCCGCCCGCAAGGTGTTCGTCGAGCGCCACGGCGTGACCCAGCCTGCGCCGGCGCCGCGGTTCTCGCGGACGCCCTCGGCGATCAGGGAGCCGGAGGTGGCGAAGATCGGGGATGTGACGGCCGCGTGGAAGACAGGACGGTAATTAAGGGAACCGGTGCCACAGATTCCGCCGTCGTCCCGGACAAGCGCAGCGAAGCGGAGCGCTGATCCGGGACCCATAACCACAGGGAGTGGTTTGGCGAAGACTCGGAGTTTGGTACTCCTATCGATCTCAATCGATAGATTCCGCGATATGGGTCCCGGATCTGCGCTTGCGCTTGTCCGGGACGACACCGATGATGTGCCGACAGGTCGCAGGTCGCGTCCAACGCGAGCTGCGACTTAGGCCGCGTTGCCCACCTTCAGCACGCCCCTGCGAATCTGATCCTCCTCGATCGATTCGAACAGCGCCTTGAAATTGCCCTCGCCGAAACCGTCATCGCCCTTGCGCTGGATGAACTCGAAGAAGATCGGCCCGATCGCGTTCGCCGAGAAGATCTGCAGCAGCACTTTTGTCTGGCCGCCATCGACCACGCCCTCGCCGTCAATGAGAATGCCGTCGCGCTGCAGGCGAGCGACGTCCTCGCCGTGCTGCGGCAGGCGTGCGTCGATCTTCTCGAAATAGGTATCGGGCGGCGACGGCATGAACGGCAGTCCCGCATCGCGCAGCGTCTCGACGGTACGGTAGATGTCGCGCGCGCCGCAGGCGATGTGCTGGATACCCTCGCCGCGATAGGTGTTGAGATATTCCTCGATCTGCCCGGAGCTGCCAGCATCCTCGTTGATCGGGATCCGGATCTTGCCGTCCGGGCTAGTCAGCGCGCGTGAGAACAGGCCGGAAGCGCGGCCCTCGATATCGAAGAAACGAATCTGGCGGAAGTTGAACAGCTTTTCGTAGAAGCCGGTCCAGACGTTCATGCGGCCGCGATGAACGTTGTGGGTGAGGTGATCGATATAGTACAGCCCCGCGCCCGCCGGCCTCGGGTCTTTCGCGTCCAGCCAGTCGAACTCGATGTCGTAGGCCGAGCCTTTGGCGCCATAACGATCGACGAAATAGAGCAGACTGCCGCCGATGCCCTTGATAGCGGGAACGTCGAGCGTCTTCTGCGCCGAACTGACGTCGGCCGGCTCCGCCCCGAGCGAGATCGCCCGCTCATAGGCCTGCTTTGCGTCGACCACGCGGAACGCCATCGACGGGGCGCAGGGCCCGTGCGCGGCGACGAAGCCATGGCCGTGGGTGCCCGGTTCTTCATTGACGAGATAATTGATGTCGCCCTGGCGATAGACGGTGATCATTTTGGTCCTGTGACGGGCGACCGGCGCATAGCCCATCAGCTTGAACAGCGCGTGCAGTTCTTCGGGTTTGGGGTGGGCGTATTCGACGAACTCGAAGCCGTCGGTGCCCATCGGATTTTCGGCGCTGATGGTGGCGGCCGGCGCGTCGTGCGGAAACGGACCCATGGCGAAACTCCCGAGAATTTACCTGAATCAATATCGGTCAAATCGGGCGCAAGGTGCATGCAAATGAACCCGCTTTGGCCTATTGTAACGCACACTTCGTGCATAGAATTGGTAATTTTCGCATGATCCCGGTAGACGCCTTCGACCTCAAGATGCTGGCCGCGCTGCAGGACGACGGCCGGCTGACCAACCAGCAACTGGCCGACCTCGTGGGGCTGTCGGCCTCACAATGCTCGCGGCGGCGGATGCGGCTGGAGGAAGAAAAGGTGATCGCGGGCTACCACGCCGACCTGTCAGGCGAAGCACTCGGCTTCAACCTGATCGCCTTCATTCACATCACGCTGGCGACGCATTCGCCCGACAACGCGAAGAAATTCCGTGCGCTGGTCAATCGTGTCGACGATATCCAGGAAGCCTACTCGCTGACCGGCGACGCCGATTATGTACTGAAGGTCGTGCTGCGCGACCTCAAGGATCTCTCCGGCCTCGTCAACGACGTGCTGATGCCGCATCAGAGCGTCGCGCACGTGCGCTCGTCGATCGTGCTCGACCGCCTGAAGGAGAGCGCGAAGCTGCCATTGCGGGGTTAGCGTCCGGCCTGCATGGTTCGAGACGCGCGTTGCCGCGCTCCTCACCATGAGGGTCCAAGACCTCATCCTGAGGAGGCGCGTCAGCGCCGTCTCGAAGGATGAAGCCCCACTGCCGCATGGCGCAATTCGAGGGAAATTTGTCATTCGCGTTTTCCGGCCGATTTGCGATGATTGCCCGGAATCATATCACGAGAGACGAACATGGCGCTGCAACTTCGGCCGAACTGCGAATATTGCGACAGGGACCTGCCGCCGAACGCCGCGGACGCGCGGATCTGTTCCTACGAGTGCACGTTCTGCGCGGAGTGCGTCGACGACAAGCTCCACAATGTCTGCCCGAACTGCGGTGGCGGCTTTGAACGGCGGCCGATCCGGCCTGCGACCGAACGGCGGCCCGGCGTCTGCGTGACCA
>DATCXE010000075.1:0-12918 GCA_036565985.1 Bradyrhizobium sp. | reverse complement strand
CGTTCGGCACCGGCTGGGCGAGCCGAGCCAATCTCTCCGGTTCGGTGACGAAGAAGCCGGTGTCGACCATGCCGAGCGGATCGAGCAGCTTTTCCTTCTCGAGCGCGAGCAATGATTTCCCGGACACGATCTCCATGATCCGCGCCAGTATGTCGGTGGAATGGCCGTATTGCCAGAGCGCGCCCGGCTGGTTGTGCAGCGGCAGCCTGGCGATCCGCTCGGCGAATTCCGCAAGGTCGAATTCGCCTGCGTAGATGTTGGCCTCCTTGTAGGCCTTGCGCACCAGGCTGTCGCCGTAGAAGCCATAGGTGATGCCTGAGGTGTGGCGCATCAGGTCGAGGACGGTAATGGGCCGTTCCAGCGGCACCAGTTCGAGCGTCTTGGTGCCATCCTCGGCCTTTTTCTCCACGCCGACCTTCATGTTCGCGAAGGAAGGAATGTATTTCGAGACGGGATCGTCGAGCTTGATCTTGCCGTCCTGGATCAGTTGCATCGCCACGACTGACGTGATCACCTTGGTCAGCGAAGACAGGCGGAAGATGGTCTTGTCATTGATCGGCGCCTTGGACACCACATCCTGCACGCCGAAGGTTTGGTGATAGACCGGCTTGCCGTGCTGCTGGATCAGGACGTTGGCGCCGGCGATCTTGCCGGTCGCCACCTCGTTCTTGAAGAACTCGGTGATCTTCGCAAGCTTTTCCTGGTTGAAACGCGCCCCGGCGGGAATATCGAAAGTGCCTTCGGCTCGAACCTCTGGCGCAGCCGCCAGCAACAGCGCGGCGCAGGCCAGCGCGCGCCACAATCGACGTGAACTCATTGGACCCCTCCGGAACTCTCCGGGGAGTGTAGCGGTGGCGTCAATCGGCGCAAGGGCGGCCAAGGGCCGCCAGGGCCTCTTCGTGCAACCGGCCGCTGTCGGGGGAGAAGCAGCAGAAGATGACCCCGGTTACGGAGGGCGCCGATGGCAGCGCGTCGACAATGGTGGCGACCGCGATCCCGGCCGCACGCTCGGCCGGGAAACGATAGATTCCGGTAGAAATAGCTGGAAAGGCCACGGTCGCCAGCCCGTGCTTCTGGCAAAGCTCGATCGAGCGGCGATAGCAGGAGGCCAGCAGATCGTCCTCGCCGAGCGTGCCGCCGTTCCACACCGGCCCAACCGTGTGGATCACGTGCCTGGCGGGCAGGCGGTAACCCCGGGTGATCTTGGCGTTACCCGTCTTGCAGCCGTGCAGCATGCGGCACTCGGCAACGAGTTCCGGCCCCGCGGCACGATGGATCGCGCCATCGACGCCGCCCCCGCCAAGGAGCGACGAATTGGCGGCGTTGACGATGGCGTCAACGCGCAACGTGGTGATGTCGGCGACAATGACTTCGAGCCGCGCCTCGCCGATCTGGCGCGCGGCTGCGCTCAGGCCGATGCCGCCGCGCTGACGGTAACGCCCTTGTCGGCGAACAACTGCTGCAGTTCACCGGCCTGGAACATCTCGCGGATGATGTCGCAACCGCCGATGAACTCACCCTTGACGTAGAGCTGCGGAATGGTCGGCCAGTTCGAATAGGTCTTGATGCCGTTGCGCAGATCGGCGGATTCGAGAACGTTCAGGCCCTTGTAGCCGACGCCGACGTGGTCGAGGATCTGCACCACCTGCCCCGAGAAACCGCACTGCGGGAACTGCGGCGTTCCCTTCATGAACAGCACGACGTCGTTCGACTTCACTTCGTTGTCGATGAATTGCTCGATGCTCATATTCTTCGCTTCCTTTTGGGGCGCACAGCCCCCCTGCGGCTTCGCCTGACGGCCGGCTCGTCCCGTCGATCCCGGTATTAGCAAATATATGTAGCCCAAACCGTTGTGCATCCAAAGTAAAATGGCGGGGATCGGGCCTGCTTGCGCCCGGCCAAGCCCCCGAAGACACGGTCCCCCATTGTCTGACCACATCAATATCATACCGAGCGAAGGCTTTTTTCCCGGACAGGACCCCCTATCTAGGACGGACTGCCCGCCAGGAACCAGTTTGCCGGACTAACGTTCTCTCCCCCTGACCGGAGATACCAGTGACGAAACCAGTATCCGCAACGGCGTTTGCCGCCCCCGCCCCGTCACTTTTTTCCGATTCCGGCACCCTCGCCCAGAATTTGGTAGAGGCCTATCTGGCCGTCCGGAGCGAGACCGAACGCCGGGCCGCCCCCTTGAGCGCCGAGGATCAGTTGATCCAGTCGATGCCGGACGCCAGCCCGGCCAAATGGCATCGCGCCCATACCACCTGGTTCTTCGAGCAATTCCTGCTCGGCGAACACTGCGAGGGCTACCAGCCGTTCCACCCCGACTACGCGTTTCTGTTCAATTCCTACTACGTCAGCGCAGGCCCCCGGCACGCCCGTCACCAGCGTGGCCATCTGACCCGCCCGGGCGCCGACGAAGTCACCGCCTATCGCCGGCATGTCGACGCCGCCGTGGTCAAGTTCTTCCAGACCACCAGTGAGGACCGCCTCGCGAAGCTCGCCCCGCTGGTGGAGGTCGGCCTCAATCACGAGCAGCAGCACCAGGAATTGATGCTGACCGACATCCTGCATGCCTTCGCGCAGAATCCGATCCCTCCGGCCTACGATCAGGCATGGCGCTTCCCGGCGTCGCAGCGTTCGCGCGATGAATGGGTTGCCCTCAACGAGGGCATTCACACCGTAGGCCACGCCGACGGCAGCTTCCATTTCGACAATGAAAAGCCCGCGCACCGGGCTTTGGTCGGCCCCGTCAGGCTCGCCCGTAACCTCGTGACCAATGCCGAATGGCTCGCTTTCATGAAGGACGGCGGCTACGGCACGGCCACACTGTGGCTGATGGACGGCTTTGCCGCCGCGACCAACGATGGGTGGCAGGCACCCGGCCACTGGCGCCAGGTCGACGGCGAATGGCGGATCATGACGCTCGGCGGATTGCAGCCGGTCGATCCCTCCGCCCCGGTCAGCCATGTCAGCTATTACGAGGCGGACGCGTTCGCGCGCTGGGCCGGACGGCATCTGCCGACCGAGATGGAATGGGAAGTCGCCGCGCGCGCCGGGCAGTTGAACGACGCCTTCGGCATCGTCTGGCAGTGGACCCGCAGCTCCTATTCGCCCTATCCCGGCTACCGTGCCGTCGAGGGCGCACTTGGGGAGTACAACGGCAAGTTCATGGTCAATCAGCTGGTGCTGCGAGGCTCCTCGCTTGCAACTCCCGCCGGCCACAGCCGTATCACCTACCGCAACTTCTTCTATCCGCACCACCGCTGGCAATTTACAGGGTTACGCCTCGCCGATTACGCCTGACATTTCCCAAGAGTTAAAAGCGCGCCGGTAAGCGCGTTCAGGAGAGTATCATGAATGTGCATGCCGCCGCTTTGGCCCGAGCGCACCAGCTCGACGAGCAGACTTCGGCCTTCGCCGGAGATGTGATCGGCGATCTGTCCCAATTTCCCAAGCGCCTGTCGCCGAAGTATTTCTACGATGCCAAGGGCTCGGAGTTGTTCGAGCAGATCACGGTTCTTCCGGAATATTATCCGACCCGTACCGAGCTCGGCATCCTGCGCAGCCGCGGCAAGGAAATCGCGGGCATCATTCCGAAAGGCGCGGCACTGGTCGAATTCGGCGCGGGCGCGACCACCAAGGTCCGCCTGCTGCTGGAGCAATGCGATTTCAGCGCCTACGTCCCGGTCGATATTTCTGCCGACTTCCTGAACGCACAGGCCAGCGGCTTGCGCCGGGATTTCCCCGAGCTCGGCGTGTATCCGGTCGCCGCCGACTTCACCGCGCCATTTGAACTGCCGGCGGAAATTGCAGGCCTGCCGAAGGTCGGGTTCTTCCCGGGGTCCACGCTCGGCAATTTCGAGCCGCACGAAGCATGCGCCTTCCTGCGCACCGCGCGCGAGATTCTCGGCGAAGGCGCGCTGATGATCATCGGCGTCGACCTCGAAAAGAACGAGCGCGTGCTGTACGACGCCTATAACGATGCCGCCGGCGTCACCGCGAAATTCAATCTCAATGTGCTGGTCCGCATCAACCGGGAACTCGGCGGCAATTTCGACGTTTCCGCGTTCATGCACCGCTCGATCTACAATCGCGAGCGTCATCGCATCGAGATGCACCTGATCGCCAAGAAGGCCCAGACCGTGCGCATTCTCGGGCGGAATTTTTCATTCCGCCCCGGCGAAAGCATTCATACCGAATCGAGCTACAAATACAGCCTCGACCGCTTTACCGCACTGGCGCGCGGCTCGGGCTGGTCGGTGCGGGAGTCCTGGACCGATCCGGACCGGATGTTTTCCGTGCATGCCCTGGTGGCCGTGGACTGAAGCCGCGGCCGCGACACGTCGACCGGCGCCTGTCATTACGCCCCATGTTTGAGCCCTGTGAGGTCTGGCCTTGTTGAGTCAGGCCTTTTCGATCAGGCCTTTTCGATCAGACCTTTTCGATCAGACCTTTTCGATCAGGCCTTGGCGCTAAATCGCCTGCGAACCGGCCGCGGCCTTCGCGTTGGCACGATCCTGGGCGCGATCGATATCCAGTCGTCGGACAATCGCTCCGCGTCCAGCAACCAGGCGTGGATGATGCGCCATTTGTCCTGCCCCCGGGACTGGAAGTC
This sequence comes from Bradyrhizobium sp., assembly GCA_036565985.1. Classification (GTDB taxonomy): domain Bacteria; phylum Pseudomonadota; class Alphaproteobacteria; order Rhizobiales; family Xanthobacteraceae; genus Bradyrhizobium. Next base: position 8,300 of record DATCXE010000075.1, on the reverse strand, counting down.
CAGCAGCGACGATCCAGCGTCCTGGAGCTCGTGGAAGAACTTCAACGAGTCTTTTCCGGTAGGTCCGTCCTGGCCGATGGGCTGCGTCGAAATCCATCGGTCCCATTCGTTGATGATCAAAATTCTTGCTTCACTTTGTTTCATAGGCACACATTCCCAACCACGGTCCCCGTGGGTACTGAGTGATCGCGCTGGTCAAACGGTGAGGAAAGGTGCTAGCGCCGCCGCGCATCAACACACCCTGCCGGGGCTCACTATAAACAAACTTCTTAACAAATCTTCATCTTTATGTTTTTTGATTCCGCCCGCAATTCGCTGCATCTGTGCTGCTGTTTGCCCTTCGAACCGTCCAAATTTTGACGCGGACTCAGCCGAGTCTCCGGCCACGGCTTGGCTCGGGGGAGTTTGTGCCAGGGATGTCAGTCATGGGGAACGCGTATCCAGCGACCAATGGGAAGCAGCGCTCCAGCGCGTCGTCTGTTCGCGAGGATGCGGCCTGGGACGACGACGATATCGAACGGGTGTCGCTCGTCGAGGAGAATGCCAGGCTTCGGGAACTCGTCGTCAAGCTATCCGATATCGTCCTGCGAAACGTCGTCGAACGGAAATAGCCTGATCATTTGCTGAGGCCCAGCGGCACGTCCGGGATTCCACGCAATTGGATCCCGGAAATACAGGCGTGCGCGGAAAGCAGGTGTGCGCGGAAAACGGCAGGATCAAGCATTCGCCTGCGATCGGAGTGACATCGATTCCCATACCGCAACCACGATCATGATCGCGGTGGTGAGGATCGACAGTATCAGCGGCGGCATCTCGCCCGCGAACCAGGCGAGAGCGCAGAGCGCAACGATGCCGAAGCCGTGCGAAAGCTGAAGAAAGCCGCGAAAGCTGTACTTGAACAGGATCGTTCCGAACAGGAACAGCAAGGGACCGCCGATCGAACTGATCACCGTCTTGAGATCGGAATGACCGCCCGGGTGTTTCAGCACGAGTTCGTCCGCGACCGCCGAAATGATGATGCCGGCGATGATCGGCATGTGCAGATAGGTATAGGCGAGCCGCGCCAGCCTTCCAGGTTCGCTCGCCTTTGAAATTTCCTCGGAGCCGGCTTCCGCACCCTTGTTGAAATAGATCCACCACATCGCGATGCTTCCGGCGAGCACCGAGACGAATGCGATGACGGTTTCGGTCGACCAGGAAAGCTCGGCAAACGTCGCACCGGTAACGACGACGGATTCGCCGAGAGCGATGATGACGAAAAGCGCGCAGCGTTCGGCCATGTGGCCGCCTTCGATCACCCAATCCGCGACCGAGGACGAACCGTATCGGGGAATCCAGAACCCCACCGCCGGCGAGATGTATTCGATGACCAGCGCGATCGCCCACAGCACCAGCCGCGATTGGCCTTCCGCCAACCCGCCGGCGATCCAGAACACCGCCGACATCGACAGCCATGCGGTGATGCGAATGGCGTTCAGCCGCGCCAACGTGCGCGATGGCGGCGTCGAGACCCAGAGGAAGACTGTCTTGCCGACCTGCATCGCGGCGTAGGCGATGGCAAACCACAATCCGCGCCCGTCGAACGCCGTCGGGATCGAGGTCGACAGCACCAGCCCGCCAAGCATCATCGCAAACAGCAGCAGGCGAACCGGGGTCTGTTCGGGATCGAGCCAGTTGGTGATCCAGGTGGTGTAGACCCACACCCACCACACCGCGAGAAACAGCAGCGTGACCTGCAGGACGCCTGATGGCGTGAAATGGGCCAGCAGTGTGTGCGAGATCTGCGTGATCGCAAAGACGAAGACGAGATCGAAGAACAGTTCGGCGTATGTGACGCGGTGGTGCTGGTGCGGCGCGATCTGGCGATACATCGCGCCGTGCGCATTGTCCGTCATCAGTGCGCCCCCGCTGCCGCCTGCCGGGGACTAGGTCTCCGGTGCGCCGGGTCCGCCAGGTACCCCGGTCTGCAGCGCCAGCGCGTGCAGCACCCCGCCCATCTGTCCCTTGAGCGACTGGTAGACGATCTGATGCTGCTGAACGCGTGACTTGCCGCGGAAGGACTCCGAGATCACGGTCGCGGCGTAATGGTCGCCGTCGCCTGCGAGATCGCGGATCGTCACCTCGGCATCGGGGATAGCTGCCTTGATCATCGATTCGATATCGTGGGCATCCATCGGCATCCAGCAAGTCTCCGTCAGGTGTTTCGAATCAGGGCCCGGTTTCGAATCATGGCCCGCTCGCGCGGCCGTGATAGCCAAACCTAGCGCGTACGCTCTTCTAGGTCACGCCTTGCCGCACTATATTCCCGGTCCGACCGTTTGGCACCGTGCGATCCGGTCGCGCCCGATCACGTCGGGCTGACCGAAAAAGAGGCTCAGAACCATGAAACTTCCCGGTCCCGACCATCCGATCACGATTACGGCCAATCCGAAGCGCGTCCGGGTCTCGGCCGGCGGGGTCGTCATCGCCGAAACCACCCATGCCCTGACCCTGAAGGAGGCGAGCTATCCGGCGGTGCAATATGTGCCGCGCGAGGACACCAACATGGCGCTCCTGGCCCGCACCGAGCGCACCACGCACTGCCCCTACAAGGGTGATGCGAACTATTTCAGCATCAACGCCAACGGCAAAAGCATCGAAAATTCGATCTGGACCTATGAAACCCCCTTCCCGGCCATGGCCGAGATCGCGGGCCATTTGGCGTTCTATCCCGACAAGGTGACCATCGAGGAAGTGGCGTAGCCGTTGCGCCGTCCACGCGGTCGGCGGCGGCACGAGATTGGCCCTTGCTGAATCGGGAACCGGGTTGCAACATCGGGGCTAACTCAGCCTCGCCCGGGCCCCATGATGACGATTACATCCACCTTGACGGACGCAAGCGTTCAGGCCCAGCCGAAAGCCAAATCGCGCAACCTGTCGCTCGACCGCGCTCGCACCTTTCTGACGCTGGTGGTGCTGCTGCATCACGCCGTGATCCCCTACACCTATTTCGGCCATACCGACCCGAAGTACTTCTTCGGTTTCGACATGATCGTGCTGGCCACCGACAGCTTCTTCATGGCGATGTTCTTTTTCCTGTCGGGACTGTTCGCCTGGTCCGGGATCGCCAGGAAGGGACCAGCGAGCTATCTGGCGGACCGCCTGCTCCGGCTTGGCCTGCCGTTCGTGATCTGCGCCTTCACCGTCATTCCGCTCGCCTATTACGCCATCTCCCTGCGACACCATCCTGAAATCGGATTTTCCGAATACTGGTGGAACATGGTCACGAAGGGCCCGTGGCCGAGCGGGCCGATCTGGTTTCTCTGGGTCTTGTTCGCCTTCGACCTGGTTGCCTGCCTGCTGTACCGGCTGTCGCCCAACCTGCTCGATCCGATCAATCGCCTCTCGCTGCGCGGTCGCCGCCGGCCCGCGGAGTTCTTCGCGGTCATGCTTGCCGTCACGGCCGCATTCTACGTTCCCGGGCTCATGATCTATGGACCAAGCAGCTGGTTCGAGTTCGGACCGTTCTCGGTGCAGCACGGCCGCGTGATGCTCTATGCGAGCTACTTCTTTTTCGGTGCCGGCATCGGCGTTGCGCAGCTCGATCGCGGGCTGCTCGCGGCGGACGGCCGGATGGCGAAGGTGAGCTGGGACTGGATGGTGCTGGCGATCGTTCCGTATTGCCTGTTGTGGGTGCTGATCTTCATCAAGCGCGAAATACTGGGCAACCCGTCGCCGTTGCCGAATTGGTATGAAGGGCTCTATGCGATCTGCTTCGCGGTCTTCAGCGTGGCCATCATGTTCCTGATCCTGGCCTTTTTCCAGAGGTTCAGGCAATCAGGCTCAGCCAGGCTGCTCGATCCGATGCAGGCGGACGCCTACGGCATGTTCCTGGTGCACTACCCGATCGCGCTATGGCTGCAGTACTGGCTGTTCGACTACAACCTGCCGGCCATCGTCAAGGCGACAATCGGGTTCGTGCTGACGGTCGCGTTCAGCTGGGCGCTGACGCGCGCGCTGCGGCAGATCCCCGGGGCGACGAAGGTGCTTTGAGGAAGCGGCACCGGCCTCACACCGTCATTGCGAGCGCAGCGAAGCAATCCATAGCTCCGCTCGGGGATAGATGGATTGCTTCGTCGCTTCGCTCCTCGCAATGACGCGGAGAGACCCGGCTACGACGCCTTGCCGTTCATATAGGCCGGCAGCCAGTGCTCGAACGCGGACTTGAGCGTCTTGATCAACACCGGAATCTGGTCAGCGATGCTGATCGCATCACCACCCGTGGTGCCGATCCGCGCACAGGGAACCCCCGCGCCCTTCATCTTGGCAAGCACCAGGCCGGCATCCGCGGCCGGCACCGTCACGATATAGCGCGCCTGGTCCTCGCCGAACCAGTACGCATGCGGCACGGTCGAACTCGGCGCCGCCAGAAGCTGCGCGCCGATGCCGCTCGCCATCGCCATCTCAGCCAGCGCAATCAGGAGCCCGCCGTCGGAGACGTCATGCACCGCGGTCGCGGTGCCGGCATGGATCATGCCGCGGACCACGTCGCCATTGCGCTTTTCGGCCGCGAGATCGACCGGCGGCGGTGCGCCCTCTTCGCGGCCGCAGACGTCGCGCAGATAGACCGACTGGCCGAGCCAGCCCTGGGTGTCGCCGATCAGCAGAATCGCTTCGTCATCGGCCTTGAACGCGAGTGTCGCTGACTTCGTGAAATCATCGAGCAGTCCGACGCCGCCGATCGAGGGCGTCGGCAGGATGCCGCGGCCGTTGGTCTCGTTGTAGAGCGAGACGTTGCCGGAGACGACCGGGAAATCGAGCGCGCGGCAGGCTTCGCCGATGCCCTTCAGGCAGCCGACAAACTGGCCCATGATCTCGGGGCGCTCCGGGTTGCCGAAGTTGAGATTGTCCGTGATCGCCAGCGGACGGCCGCCGACCGCGGTGATGTTGCGCCAGGCCTCGGCGACGGCCTGCTTGCCGCCTTCGAACGGATCCGCCTCGCAATAGCGCGGCGTCACGTCGACAGTGAGCGCAAGCCCCTTCGGCCCGTCCTCGACGCGCACGACGGCCGCATCGCCGCCGGGACGCTGAACGGTGTTGCCGAGAATGACGTGGTCGTATTGCTCCCAGACCCAGCGCTTCGAACACAGTTCGGGCGTGCCGATCAGTTTCTCTAGCGCCGCCGAAATGCCGAGCGGCGGCTTTACCTCGCGCGCCTGCACCACCGGCAACGGCTCGGATGCGACATGCGGCCGGTCGTAGACCGGCGCTTCGTCACCGAGTTCCTTGATCGGCAGATCGGCCATGACGTCGCCGCCATGCTTCACCACGAAACGCTTGCTCGGCGTAGTGTAGCCGACGATGGCGAAATCGAGCCCCCACTTCTTGAAGATCGCCTCGGCCTCTTGTTCCTTCTCGGGCTTGAGCACCATGAGCATGCGCTCCTGGCTTTCCGAGAGCATCATCTCGTAGGCGCTCATGCCGGTTTCGCGCGTCGGCACGTGATCGAGGATGAGATCGACGCCGAGATCGCCCTTGGCGCCCATCTCGACCGCCGAACAGGTCAGCCCGGCCGCGCCCATGTCCTGGATCGCGATCACGCAGCCTTTTTCCATGATCTCGAGGCACGCTTCCAGCAGCAGCTTTTCCGCGAAGGGGTCGCCGACCTGCACGGTCGGGCGCTTCTCCTCGGAATTGTCGTCGAACTCGGCTGACGCCATCGAGGCGCCGTGAATGCCGTCGCGGCCGGTCTTGGAGCCGAGATAGACGATCGGCATGTTCACGCCGGATGCCGCCGCATAGAAGATCTTGTCGGTCTCGGCCAGCCCAACCGCCATCGCGTTGACCAGGATGTTGCCGTCATAGCGAGTGTGGAAACGCACTTGGCCGCCGACCGTCGGCACGCCGAACGAATTGCCGTAGCCGCCGACGCCGGCCACCACGCCCGACACCAGATGCCGCGTTTTGGGGTGTTCCGGCGCACCGAAGGAGAGCGCATTGAGGCAGGCGATCGGCCGCGCGCCCATCGTGAACACGTCGCGCAGAATGCCGCCGACGCCGGTCGTCGCGCCCTGGTAGGGCTCGATGTAGCTCGGGTGGTTGTGGCTCTCCATCTTGAATACGACTGCCTGGCCGTCGCCGATATCGATCACGCCGGCGTTCTCGCCCGGCCCCTGGATCACCCACGGCGCCTTGGTCGGCAGCCCCCGAAGATGGATACGCGAGGATTTGTACGAGCAGTGCTCGTTCCACATCGCCGAGAAAATCCCGAGCTCGGTGAAGCTCGGCACCCGCCCGATCAGCTTGAGGATGCGCTCATACTCGTCGGGCTTGAGACCATGGCTGGCGACGAGTTCGGGGGTGATCTGGGGCTCGTTCATGGGTGCCTTAATAGGGAGATCAATGGGGTGCGAAAAGGCCTTTTATGGCGCATTTCCGCCCTGTCCAGAGCTTTGCGAAGGGGGCCTTGCGGGATCGGCGTTTGCACATCCTTCCCGGATCAGATTTAAGAACGGAAACATCCAATTGAAGGCCATTTTTAGTGAACGAGCTTCCCCAAAACGCATTCCACCACCGCCCTGACCTGCATGTCGAAACCGAGGGCGAATTCAAGGGCTGGCGGACCTGGACCCGTGACAGCTTTGAGACCCATAACGGCCCTTTCTGGCACCGGATGGACGAGAACGGCAAAGTGCAATGCGCGTTCCGCGTCGAGAAGAAGCACCTCAACGGCATGCGCAACGTCCATGGCGGCTGCTTCATGTCGTTCGCCGACTACTGCCTGTTTGCAATCGCCTCCTCGGTGCTGGAGGGACCGGGCGTGACGGTATCGTTTTCCTGCGAGTTTCTCGATGCGGCACGCGAAGGCGAACTGGTCGAATGCGAAGGTGAAATCACCCGCGCCGGCGGCTCGCTGATCTTCCTGCGCGGCGTGCTGAAATCGGGCGAGCGGTCGCTGTTCACGTTCTCCGGCACCATCAAGCGCGTGAAGTGGAAGAAGCCGACTGGCACGGCCAGCGTTGCCACCTGACGCGCCAAAAGCCCGTCGCGGCTGGCGCGACTACCTGCTGCTGCTCGCGCTGGCGTGCTGCTGGAGTTCGACCTATCCGCTGACCAAGATCGGCCTCGGTACCATCCCGCCGATCACCTTCATCTCGGCGCGCTCGCTGATCGCGGCGGCGTTCCTGCTGGCGGTCTTGCGCGCCCGCGGGGTTCAGATGCCGACGGACGCCAAAGCCTGGAAGCTGTTCGCGCAGCAACAGACCATCAATTCGACGTTTCCGTTTCTGCTGATCACCTGGGCGCAACAATACGTCGCGGCGGCTCCGACCGTGGTGCTGGCTTCCACGACACCGATCTTCGCGTTTTTGATCACCTGGGGCATTACGCGGCACGAGCCCGCGACGCTGCTGAAGCTCGTCGGCGCCATTCTGGGCCTTGCCGGGACGGCCGTGATCATCGGCCTCGATGGGCTCTCTACGCTCGACACCAATATCTTTGCCGAGATCGTCATCCTGCTCGCCACCATATCGTTTGCATGCGCCACGATCTTCGGGCTGCGGCTGACCGATTACGACCCGATGGTGGTGGCCGCGGGCTCTCTGCTGTTCGGCGGGCTCATATTGCTGCCGGCATCGCTGATCGTGGATCACCCCTGGACATTGAGGCCCACGACCGAGGCGCTGGTTGCCACTGTCGCGATGGGAATCTTCTCCAGCGCCTTCGGGCTGATGTTGTTCTACATGTGCCTTTCGCGGCTCGGCACGCTGACCACGAACGCGCAGGGCTACTTGCGGATTCCGATCGGCGTCGGCCTGTCCGTACTGTTGCTGGGCGAATCCGTGCCGGCCAATCTGGCGCTCGGCCTCGTGCTGGTCATGGCGGGCGTTGCGGCCATGACCATTCCGGCCGCGCAGTATCGAAACTGGCTCAGCCGATTGCGCGGCAAGGACTGACGGGTTCCACCGCAACCAACTGTGATAGGCTAAGCCGGAACGGGAGCCTGCTGCCCCCGTTTGCCTTGCGCAACAGGAAAAGGAGCAACCATGAAACTCGCAACATTGGCATTGGCGGCCGCGCTCACAGCCACAGGCGGATTCGCCCTCGCGCAGTCCGGCGGCACCTCCACGGGCGGAAGTACGGCGGGCGGCGCGGCGACCGGCACGACGGCCGGATCGTCCGTCAGCGGAACGACAACAGGGAGTTCGACCGGTGCGCCGAACAGCGGCATGTCGACCGGCGCAGGCAGTGCCGCGGCCGGACGGGCCAGTGGGCTCAATCCGTCAGGCAGCACCAATATCAACCCCTCGCCCAGCGGCTCC
>DATCXE010000181.1:0-3803 GCA_036565985.1 Bradyrhizobium sp. | reverse complement strand
CCGAGATCGCTGCGGGTTTCTAACGGACGGCCGCGGAAAGGCGCGCTAACGGCCCCAGCGCAGGACGACGGGGTCGAGCGAACGGGCGATGTCGATCAGGCCGGCGCGCGTCGCCGGGTGAACCTTTTGCAGGGGATGGCGAACCGCTTCCGAGCCGATCACGCCGCCTTCCTTCATCAGGATCTTGCAGGCCTGCAATCCGCATTGCCGGTTTTCGTAGTTGATCAGCGGCAGCCAGCGCGCATAGGCCGCCGCGGCCTCATCCCTCCGCCCGGCGAAATAGGGATCCATGATCTGCCTGATACCATCGGGATAACCGCCACCGGTCATCGCGCCGGTCGCGCCGGCATCGAGATCCGCCATCAGCGTGATCGCCTCCTCGCCGTCCCAGGGTCCCACGATGCTGTCGCCGCCCGCGGCGATGAGATCGCGGAGCTTGGCCGCGGCCATCGGCACCTCGATCTTGAAGTAGCTGATGTTTGGAATGTCCCTGGCCATCCGGGCCAGAAAGTCGACCGAGAGCGGCGTGCCCGCCACCGGCGCGTCCGGGATCATGATCGGGATATCGATGGCGTCGGAGACAATGGAAAAGAACTCGAAGATGGCTTTCTCGGAGACCCGGAAGGTGGCGCCGTGATACGGCGGCATGACCATCACCATGGCGGCGCCGGCCTGCTGGGCCTGACGGCTGCGCGCGGCACAGATCGAGGAACTGAAGTGGGTCGTCGTGACGATGACAGGCACCCGGCCGGCGACGTGCTTCAGCACCGCATCCATCACCTGCTCGCGCTCGGCGTCGGTCAGCACGAACTGCTCGGAGAAATTGGCCAGAATGCAGATGCCGTGCGAACCGGCATCGATCATGAAGTCGATGCAGCGGCGCTGGCCTACGAGATCGAGTTCGCCGCGCTCGTCGAAGATGGTGGGCGCGACCGGAAAGACGCCGCGGTACGGACTTGAGGAGCTTGGAGCCATGATGAAAATTACCTGCGCTGGTTATACACGTCGATGCAGACGGCCCCGAGCAGCACCAGGCCCTTGATCACCTGCTGATAGTCGATGCCGATGCCGAGGATCGACATCCCGTTGTTCATGACGCCCATGATCATGGCGCCGACCACGGCCCCTCCGACCCGGCCGACGCCGCCATAGGCGGAGGCGCCGCCGATGAAGCAGGCGGCGATGACGTCGAGTTCGAAGCCGATGCCGGCCTTCGGCGTCGCCGTGTTGAGGCGCGCGGCGAAGACGAGCCCGGCCAGAGCGGCCAGGACGCCCATGTTGACGAAGGTGAAGAAGGTGAGCCGCTCGGTCTTGATGCCGGACAGTTTTGCGGCCTTCGCGTTGCCGCCGACGGCGTAGATCTGTCGCCCGATCACCGTTCGCCGCGTGATGAAGGCGTACAACGCAATCAGGACCGTCATGATGACGAGGACGTTCGGCAACCCGCGATGCGAAGCGATCAGATAGGTAAAGTAGAGCACCGCGCCTGACAGTACGACGCTCTTCGCCAGGAAGAAGCCATAAGGCTCAACCTCGATCCCGTGCGACGCTTCGCGGGCGCGGCTTCGCGCGCTGCCATAGACCAGCGCAAAGGCCAGCACGATGCCGATCAGCAGCGAGGTTGGGTGCAGCGTTCCGACATCAGGAAGCAACTCCGGGATGAAGCCCGACGACAGCTTCTGGAAGGTTGCGGGAAACGGCCCCACGGACTGGCCCTGCAATAGCGCAAGCGCGAGGCCCTTGAACACCAGCATCCCGGCCAGCGTGACGATGAAGGAGGGAATCCCGAAATAGGCGACCCAATAGCCCTGCGCCGCCCCGATCGCTGCGCCTACCAGCAGGCAGGCGACGAACGCCAGCGGATAGTCGACCTGGTAGCGGACCATCAGCACGGCGGCGACCGCGCCGACGAAGCCGGCGACCGAGCCGACCGAAAGGTCGATATGCCCGGTCACGATCACCAGCAGCATGCCGAGCGCCATGATGACGATGTAGCTGTTCTGCAGCACCAGATTGGTCAGATTGAGCGGCTGCAGCAGCGTGCCGTCGGTCATGACCTGGAAGAACAGCATGATCGCGAACAGCGACAGCAGCATGCCGTAGGTGCGCAGATTGTTCTTGATGAACCCGGCGTGCCGGCGCTCTTCGGGAAGCGAAACGGTCTTGTCGGTCATGGCCGCACGGCTCCCGCCTGCACGCCATCCGCGCGTGTGCCGTTCTTCGGGACCTTGTTCCGCATGATGGCCTGCATGATCTTTTCCTGGGTCGCCTCCGCGGCGGCAAATTCACCGACAAAGGCGCCGTCATTCATCACGCAGATCCGGTCGCAGATGCCGAGCAGTTCCGGCATTTCCGACGAGATCACGACGACGCCCTTGCCGGCCGCCGCCAGCTCGTTGATGATACAATAAATCTCGTATTTCGCACCGACGTCGATGCCGCGGGTCGGCTCGTCGAGGATGAGAACCTCGGGATCGGTCATCAGCCATTTCGACAGCACGACCTTCTGCTGGTTGCCGCCGGAAAGCTGCCCCGCTTCCTGATAGACGTCGGAGCAGCGGATCCGCATCCGGGCCCGGTAGTCGCTGGCCGCCTTCAACTCCCTGATGTCGTCGATCACCGACCGCGAGGCGACGCGGTCCAGGCTCGCCAGCGTGATGTTCTTGCGCACATCGTCGGCGAGGATCAGCCCGAACTGCTTGCGGTCTTCCGTGACATAGGCAAGGCCTGCGTCGATCGCCGCCGTAACGCTGGAAAGGTCAGCCTCACGGTCGTCGATCCGCGCCCGGCCGGAGATGCCACGGCCCCACGTCCGGCCGAACAGGCTCATCGCGAACTCGGTACGGCCCGCGCCCATCAGGCCGGCGATGCCCACGACCTCCCCTCGCCTCACCTGAAAGTCGACATTCTTGATCGTCTGCCGCTCGGGATGAAGCGGGTGGTGCACCGACCAGTCCTTCACCACCAGCACCGGTTCGCCGATCTTCGCGTCACGCTCCGGAAAGCGATGCGCGAGGTCGCGGTCGACCATGCTGCGGATGATCCGGTCTTCTTCCACCGGTTCGCTCCGGCAGTCGATGCTGTCGACGGTGCGGCCATCGCGCAGCACCGTGATGCGGTCGGCGACGCGGGAGACCTCGTTCAACTTGTGCGAAATCAGGATCGAGGCAATGCCCTGCTCCCGGAACGCCACCAGACGATCGAGCAGCGCCGCGCTGTCGGTCTCGTTGAGGCTCGCGGTGGGCTCGTCCAGGATCAACAACCGCACCCGCTTGGAGAGCGCTTTCGCGATTTCGACCAGTTGCTGCTTGCCGACGCCGAGATCGGTGACCAGCGTATCAGGCTGCTCGCGCAGGCCGACCTGAGCCAGCAGTTCTCGCGTGCGCCGGTACACCTCGTCACGGTCGATGACGCCGAAGCGCCTGGGGAGGTGGGACAGGAAGATGTTTTCCGCGATCGACATCAGCGGTATCAGTGCCAGTTCCTGATGGATGATGATGATCCCGAGCGCCTCGGAGTCGTTGATGTCGCGAAAGCTGCGCTCCTCGCCGTCGAAGAATATCGTCCCCTCGTAGCTGCCGCGGGGGTAGACGCCGCTGAGCACCTTCATCAGCGTCGACTTGCCCGCGCCATTCTCGCCCACCAGGGCGTGGATCTCGCCGGCCTCCACGGTGAAGCTGACGTCGCGCAACGCCTGCACGCCTGCAAAGCTCTTGCTGACGCCGCGCATTTCAAGCATTGCCGCCATTATATTATGCCCTGCGGCGCCGGGCCGTCCCGGCGCGGTTCGATCCGGCAGGCGC
>DATCXE010000146.1:0-9074 GCA_036565985.1 Bradyrhizobium sp. | reverse complement strand
GGTCGCCGCCGAAATCGAGCCCCACTCGGCATGCATCCTGTGTTCGGAGGTCTCCTCGGCCTTGACCGGCAGGAACGTCCCTGCCCCGACATGCAGCGTCAGGCGATGCAGGTCGACGCCGCGGCCGCGCAGCGCCGCCTCAAGCTGCGCCGTGAAATGCAGCCCCGCGGTCGGCGCGGCGACGGCGCCCTCGTTGGCGGCGAACATGGTCTGATAGTCGGCCTCGTCCTGATCATCAGGCGCGCGCTTCGACGCAATGTAGGGCGGCAGCGGCGGGGTGCCGAGATCGGCGATGGCTTGGTCGAGCACAGGTCCATGAAACGAGAACGACAGCGTGACCTCGCCCTCCTCGCCCTTGGCTTCGACCTCGGCATCGAGATGGCCGAGCAGGCAGACCTTGCCTTCATTGCCGAAGCGAACGACGTCGCCGGGTGCGAGCTTCTTTGCGGGCTTCACCAGCGCCTTCCAGCGCGAGCCGTCCAGCCGCTTGATCAGCGTCGCCTCGATCTTCGGCTCGGTCTCGCGGCCGATGCGGCGGCCCTTGAGCTGGGCGGCAATCACCTTGGTGTCGTTGACGACAAGCTGGTCGCCCGGCTCCAGCCATTGTGGCAGGTCGCCGATGCTGCGGTCGCGCAACACGCCGTCGGGCTGCACCACCAGCATCCGCGCGGAGTCGCGCGGGCTCGCGGGTCTGAGCGCGATGCTCGCGGGCGGGAGTTCGAAGTCGAAGAGATCGGTGCGCATGTTACCGTCGCGCTTCACTCACTTGGCGTCATTCCGGGGCACGCGAAGCGTGAACCTCAGATGTGCAATTGCACATCGGGGAATCTCGAGATTCCGGATTGCCGCGCGTTGCGCGGCCTCCGGAATGACGAAGTCAATCAAGCCGCGTCAACAGCCATGTGCGCCTTGACGATCTTGTCGGGGTTCTGCACCGGTTCGCCGCGCTTGATCTTGTCGACGTTCTCCATGCCTGACGTCACCTTGCCCCAGACGGTGTACTGGCCGTTGAGGAACGAGGCATCGTCGAAGCAGATGAAGAACTGGCTGTCGCCGGAATCCGGGCTCGCGGCGCGGGCCATCGAGGCGGTGCCGCGCACATGCGGTTCCTTGTTGAACTCGGCCTTCAGCTTCTGGCCCGAGCCGCCCGTGCCGGTGCCGTGCGGGCAGCCGGTCTGCGCCATGAACCCTTCGATCACGCGATGGAACACGATGCCGTCGTAGAAGCCTTCGCGCACCAGTTCCTTGATCCGGGCGACGTGGCCCGGCGCCAGGTCCGGACGCATCTCGATGGTGACGGGCCCCTGGGTGGTTTCAAGGATCAAAGTATTTTCGGTATCAGCCATGCTCTTTTCTCTTCTGGTTGGGGTGGACGTTTGCGGGTTCTGAAAGGGATCGCGAAAGGCCGGCCGGCGACCGCTCCGCCCAGTCCCTCGGTAAATGGCAACGGCGTGCAGCGTTGCAACGTCTCCATCACGGCCGTCCGGTATGCCAGCCGGTCGTTGTCGCTGGCGCTTTCGGACTCGTAGGTGATCCTGGGACGGCCCAGAATGGCGCCCTGGCGGTTGAAGCTGACGATGACAGTGATGTCCATCGGATTGGCGCTTGAGGTCGGCGGTGGCCTCCAGCACGAATGCAGTTTGGCGAAGACATCCTTGATGGTGTCGAGTTGCTCCGGCTGCGCCGATGCCTGTGCGGCGAATGCAAGCCACAGCATCGCCGCGGCAAACCAGTGAAATGGCTTGCTGCGCGGCGTCGCCATGGGCTCACTTGACGTCGGATGCGACTTGCACCTTCACCATCTTGTCGGGGTCGACCACCGGTTCGCCGCGCTTGATCTTGTCGACCACGTCCATGCCCGACACCACCTCGCCGATCACGGTGTACTTGCCGTTGAGCGAGGAGCCGTCCGCAAACATGATGAAGAACTGCGAGTTTGCCGAGTTGGGATCGCTGGTGCGCGCCATGCCGACGATGCCGCGCTTGTAGGGGACATTGGAGAACTCGGCCGGCAGGTTCGGATATTTCGAGCCGCCGGTGCCGTTGAAATTCTTGCCGTCGCCGGTCTGCGCCATGAATCCCTCGATCACGCGGTGGAACGGCACATTGTTGTAATAGCCGTCGCGGGCGAGCTGCTTGATGCGCTCGGCATGCTGGGGCGCGAGGTCAGGCCGGAGCTTGATCACGATGCGACCCTTGGTGGTGTCGATCACGATCGCATTGGCCTTGTCGAGATTGGCGGGAAGCGGCTGGGCGATCGCGGGCACGGCGCAGACCAGCGCGGCGACGAGTGCGAGAATTCGGATCATGAAAACTCCGGTCAGGTGAAAGCAGGAATTCGTTTCAAGTCGCGTAGTAACGCGTCAGCCCGCGAATTTGGTCTTCAGGCTGGCAGCAACCGATGGCGGAACGAACGCCGAGACGTCACCGCCCATGGCGGCGATTTGGCGTACCAGTGTGGCGGTGATCGGGCGGACCGCGACCGAGGCCGGCAGGAACACCGTGTGCACCTCGGGCGCCATGGTTTCGTTCATGCCGGCGATCTGCATCTCGTAGTCGAGGTCGGTGCCGTCGCGCAGGCCCCGGATCATGATGGTGGCGCCGGCCTTCTGGGCCGCCGTGACCGTCAGATTGTCATAGGTGGTGGCGTCGAACTCGCAGTCGGCCCTGGCGGCAAGGGGTGCGAATACCGCCCGGACCATGTCCAGCCGTTCCTCGATCGAAAACAGCGGCTTCTTGCCGGGATGAACGCCAATGGCGACGATCAGGCGGTCGCACAGGGTGACGGCGTTCTGGACCACGTCCAGGTGGCCGTTGGTGACGGGGTCGAATGAGCCGGGATAGAGCGCGATACGGGGCATAGGTCCCCTCCTACCTCGCCGCGGGCGGCCGGGCAAGCCGGATAGGTTCCCCGCCGGCGGGGCTTTTTATTTCGGATCGGCCACTGAACCAGTTTCGCCCCTTGGGCATATCCCCTGGCAAGTCCCTTGGCGAGCCGGAATTGTTTCGTCCGCCAATGGCCGACGAAACAAAATCGGGCGCGGACGAAATCCTTTTCTGGCCCGGCGAAGACAGCCGGAAACTTGCGCCGGCTAGAACACCACCAACGAAACGACGGGCCGCGAAGGCCCACTCAGGGGACCGTCATGATCAAGGCTATTTCCGCCATCGCTGCTGCCGCATTCATCGCCGCCGCGCTGACCGTATTGCCCGGCTTTGCTCCCCAGGTCGAAGCCAGCGTGCCGCAGGCGCTTGCCAAGGGTGACCGGTTGGAAATTCGCGCCGCCGGCAAGGACTGCTCGCAGCAATCCTGGCCGAACTTCGAGGCCTCCTGCCTCCGCACCGCCGGCTCCAAGTCGATGGTGAAGGAGGTGCGCCTGGTTACCGCTGACCGCACGCCATAAAGGCCGGATCACACAAATCGCGATGGCAATTTGCGACGTGCCGTCGCAGACTGGCAGTCGATCGCGCCCCACCGGAGCTGACGGTCGGGCGCGATTTTCGTTAGTGGGGACGAGCCCATGACCGCGACGCCAGCCAAAGTCTCCTCTTCCCCGCTCGCTATTCCAACTGCCGCAACCATCGGCGCGCTCGGCGTCGTGTACGGCGACATCGGCACCAGCCCGCTTTACGCATTCAAGGAAGCCGCCCGGGCCGCCACCGGCCACGGCGGAACGATCGCGCCCGACGCCGTTCTTGGCGTGGTATCGCTGATCCTCTGGGCGCTGATCCTGATCATCTCCATCAAATACGCGCTTCTGATCCTGCGCGCGGACAACCGCGGCGAAGGCGGCATCGTCGCCCTGCTGGCGCTGCTGTCGGCGCGCAACGCGCAACCCGGCACCTGGCGCGCGCAGCTACTGGTCGTCGGCCTGATCGGCGCCGCGCTGCTCTATGGCGATGGCGCCATTACGCCCGCCATCTCGGTACTGAGCGCGATCGAAGGCCTGAAGCTCGATGCGCCATCGATGGCGCCGGCCGTCATGCCCATCACCATCGCCATTCTGGTCGGCATCTTCGTGATGCAGAAGCACGGCACCGGAGTCATCGGGCAGATCTTCGGCCCTGTCATGCTGGCGTGGTTCATCGTCCTCGCCCTGCTCGGCATCCACGGCATCGTGCAAGCTCCCGGCGTGCTCGCCGCACTGAGCCCGCTCCATGCCTTCGATTTCCTGACCCATCAGAACTTCCACATCAGTTTTGCGATCCTCGGCGCGGCCTTCCTGGCGGTGACCGGAGGCGAGGCGATGTACGCCGATATGGGGCATTTCGGCCGGGTGCCGATCCGGCTTGCCTGGTTCGGCGTCGCGCTGCCGGCGCTGGTGCTGAACTATTTCGGGCAGGCCGCGGTCCTCATCGTCGACCCCAGCCAGATCGATCATCCCTTCTACCAGCTAGCGCCGGACTGGGCGCATTACCCGCTGGTGGCGTTGTCTGCGATCGCTACCGTGATCGCCTCGCAGGCGATCATTTCAGGCGTGTTCTCCCTGACCCAGCAATCGATCCAGCTCGGTTTTCTGCCGCGCATGCATATCCACCACACCACGAGCCACACCATGGGCCAGATCTATGTGCCGCTCGTGAACTGGCTCCTGGCGGCGGCCACGCTTGGCGCCGTGATCGGCTTCGGCTCGTCCGACGCGCTTGCCGGCGCTTATGGCATCGCGGTGTCGCTGTTGATGGCGATCACCACCCTGCTCGCCGCGCTGGTCGCGATCCAGTGGGGCTATCCGCCCGTCATCGTGATCGCCGTGAACGGCTTCTTCTTCGTGATCGATTGCATTTTCTTCGCCGCGAACTCGACAAAGCTGTTCGAGGGCGGCTGGTTTCCGCTGGTGCTGGCCGCCATCATCGCGTTCCTGATGCTGACCTGGCGCAGCGGCGTCAAACTGGTCGAACATGCGCGCGGCGCCCTGCGCCAGCCCGAAGAGGACCTGATCGAGACGGCGGTCAGCAAGTGCCACGCGCGGCTTTCCGGTACGGCGGTGTTTCTTGCCTCCACGCCAAGAGGCGTGCCGCTGGCCCTCACCGAGTTCGT
This sequence comes from Bradyrhizobium sp., assembly GCA_036565985.1. Lineage (GTDB taxonomy): Bacteria > Pseudomonadota > Alphaproteobacteria > Rhizobiales > Xanthobacteraceae > Bradyrhizobium. Next base: position 4,036 of record DATCXE010000146.1, on the reverse strand, counting down.
CAAGCACAACCGCGTGCTGCACCAGCGCGTCGTGCTGGTGACGGTGCTGATCGAGGAATCCCCGCACATATCGGATGAAGACCGCACCGAGGTGATCGAGATCAGTCCCGGCATCACCCGGGTGATCCTGCATTACGGCTTCATGCAGTACCCGACGATCTACGAGGGACTGGTGCTGGCCTGCAAGCAGGGCAAGCTGCCGGGCATCGACCTCACCGACATCACCTACTATGTCGGCCGCGAGACCATCATTCCGCGCGAGGAGGTTCCGGGCATGTGGGTGTGGCGCGAATCCGTGTTCGCATTCCTGCAGCGCAACGCCGAACGCTCCGCCGCGTTCTTCGGCGTGCCGACAAAGCAGGTGGTGGAGTTTGGGACGGAGATCGAGATTTAGACTAGGCCTACACCGTCATTCCGGGCCGATGCGTAGCATCGAACCCGGAATCTTGAGATTCCCCGGTGTGCAATTGCACACCTGAGGTCTGGTCCTTCGGACCATCCCGGAATGACGTTAGTGGCCGTTCCCGTTGCCGTTCTCGGTGTCCTCGCCGATGTGCTCGACCGAGACCACGTGCTCGTCCTCGGCGGTGTCGAACACGATGACACCCTGCGTCGAGCGGCCGGCGATCCGGATGCCCTCGACCGGACAGCGGATCAACTGGCCCTTGTCGGTGACCAGCATGATCTGGTCGCTCTCCTCCACCGGGAATGACGCCACCAGATTGCCGTTGCGGTTGTTGACGCTCATCGCGACGATGCCTTTGCCGCCACGACCGGTGGTGCGGTATTCGTAGGACGAGGTGCGCTTGCCGAAGCCGTTGACGGAGACCGTCAGCACGACCTGTTCCTGAGCCGACATCTCGACATAGCGGTCCTGCGAAAGCTGGATCGCGTTCGACGCCTCTTCACCCTCGGCCTCCGCAGGCTCTTCCGCCGCGGCATCACCAGCGACCGCACGGCGCATCTTGAGGTAGGCGGACCGCTCGTCCGAGGTCGCCTCGACATGCCTGAGGATCGCCAGCGAGATGAGCGTGTCGTTCGGCGCCAGCGCAATGCCGCGCACGCCCATCGAGGTGCGGCCGGTAAAGACGCGCACGTCGGTGACGGGGAAGCGGATGCACTGGCCGCCGGCCGCCGTCAGCAGCACGTCGTCGTGCTCGGTGCAGATCTGGACGTCGACGATCGCCTCGCCCTCCCCGAGTTTCATGGCGATGATGCCGGAGCGGCGGACATCGACGAAGTCGGACAGCTTGTTGCGGCGGACGGTGCCGCCGGTCGTGGCGAACATCACGTCGAGATTGGCCCAGGAGGATTCATCCTCCGGCAGCGGCATGATGGTGGTGATGCGCTCGCCCTGCTCCAGCGGCAGGATGTTGATCATCGCCTTGCCGCGCGCGTTCGGAGCCGCCATCGGCAGCCGCCAGACCTTTTCCTTGTAGACCTGGCCGCGCGAGGAGAAGAACAGCACCGGCGTATGGGTCGAGGCCACGAACAGCCTGGAGACAAAATCCTCGTCGCGGGTCTGCATGCCCGCGCGGCCCTTGCCGCCGCGGCGCTGGGCGCGATAGGTCGATAGCGGCACGCGCTTGACGTAGCCGGCGTGCGAGACCGTGACCACCATGTCCTCGCGCTGGATCAGGTCCTCGTCCTCGACCTCGCCTTCCTGCTCGACGATGACGGTTTTGCGCGGGGTGGCGAACTTGGCCTTCACTTCAGCCAATTCGGCCTTGACGATCCCCTGCACCCGCGCGCGCGACCGCAGGATCTCGAGGTAGTCGGCGATTTCCACCGCGAGCTTGTCGAGTTCCTCGGAAATCTCCTCGCGGCCGAGCGCCGTCAGCCGCTGCAGGCGCAAATCGAGAATGGCCTTGGCCTGTTCCAGCGACAGCCGCGCGGTGCCGTCGGGCGACATGCGGTGGCGGGGATCGTCGATCAGCGTGATCATGGCCTCGACATCGCGCGCCGGCCAGTCGCGCGACATCAAGGTGTCGCGCGCCGCGTTCGGGTCGGGCGAGGTGCGGATCACGCGAATGATCTCGTCGATATTGGCGACTGCAATCGCAAGACCGACCAGGATGTGGGCGCGGTCGCGGGCCTTGTTGAGCAGGAATTTGGTACGGCGCGTGATCACCTGCTCGCGGAACGCGATGAACAGCGTCAACAGGTCTTTCAGGTTCATCGTCTGCGGACGACCCTGGTCCAGCGCCAGCATATTGGCCGGGAAGTTCGTCTGCAGCGGCGTGAACCGGTAGAGTTGATTGAGCACGACGTCCGCCACCGCTTCGCGCTTCAACTCGACGACCACGCGAAAACCGTCGCGGTCGGATTCGTCACGCAGATCGGAGACGCCCTCGATCTTCTTTTCGCGCACCAGTTCGGCGATGCGCTCGACCATGGTGGCCTTGTTCACCTGGTAGGGAATTTCGGAGATGATGATCGCTTCGCGATCCTTGCGGATGGTGTCGATCGTGACCTTGCCGCGCATCACGATCGAGCCGCGGCCGAGGTGATAGGCCGAGCGGATGCCCTGACGCCCGAGAATGATGCCGCCGGTCGGAAAATCCGGTCCCGGGATGATGTTGATGAGATCGTCGATGCCGAGAGCGGGGTCGTCGATCAGCGCCACGCAGGCGTCGATGACCTCGCCCAGATTGTGCGGCGGGATGTTGGTCGCCATGCCGACCGCAATGCCACCGGCGCCGTTGACCAGAAGGTTCGGGAATTTCGCCGGCAGAACCGACGGCTCGTTCTCGGAGCCATCGTAGTTTGGCTGGAAATCGACGGTGTCCTTGTCGATATCGCCGAGAACTTCCAGCGCCGATCGGGTCAGACGCGCTTCGGTATATCGATAGGCCGCGGGCGGATCGCCATCGACCGAGCCGAAATTGCCCTGGCCGTCGATCAGCGGCACGCGCATGGAGAAATCCTGCGCCATCCGGACCATCGCGTCGTAAATCGACTGGTCGCCGTGCGGATGATATTTACCGATCACGTCACCGACGACGCGGGCGGATTTGACGTACTTCTTGTCGGGCGTGTGCCCCTGCTCGTACATCGAATACAGGATGCGCCGATGCACGGGCTTGAGTCCGTCGCGCGCATCCGGCAGCGCGCGCGCCACGATCACGCTCATGGCGTAATCGAGGTAGGAGCGCTTCATCTCGTCGAGAATGGAAACGGGACGAATATCAGATGGCTCCGGCGGCTCGCCGGGGGTGTTATCTTCAGGGTCAGACAAGGGGAAATCCGGTCGGTTCTAAGCTGAGAATCATATAGCCTATCGGGGGTTCGAAAACCACCCCGAAGCACCCCGGACCGGCTGTTTTTCTGCTCGTTTTTTCATGGACTTACGGGGACCGGAGGTGGCCCTTACAAGCCTTTCCGGAACCGCCGTTTCAGGGCTGGAAAATCGGTGCCCGAAGCGACAGCTTGCGCCCCGGGCCTAATGGCCAAAAACCACCGCATGCATGATCCGGCCGGGCATGAAAGTGAACAGGCCGGCGACGACGAGCGCGCCAAAGAAGATCGAAATCATCGCCCTCCTGTGCGCGCTGACATTGTGCCGGCGGGCGTGCAGCACCGCGAGCACCAGCATGATCGGCGCAAAGATCGAGAGCAGATGGATCGGGCTGAACGGCCCGACCAGGCGGATCTCATGGATCCAGAACGAACTGATCGCGACCGCAAACATCAGCAGCACCCAGATCCAGCCGATGGTCCGGTGCGGCAAGGTCCCCTTCGGTGCCGCGAACTGCACGATGCCGAGCGCGAACGCCGCCATCGCAGCAAAGGCGTGCAGCGGGATGGTCCCCGGGGCCTCCAGCAGCGGCGTGAGGCTCATGGCGCGCGGTCCAGATTTTCCCGCTTCCGCGTCCGCTCTTAGAACGGGATGTCGTCGTCCATGTCGCTGTTGCGCGCGCCGGCTGCGACCGCGCGCCTCGGCGCTGAGCTGACGGGGCCGCTGGAGCCGAAGTCGCCGCCGGAATCATCGGAGCCGAAGCTGCCGCCACCGCCACCGCCGCCGCCACCGCGGCCG
>DATCXE010000136.1:0-5557 GCA_036565985.1 Bradyrhizobium sp. | reverse complement strand
CCGTGCCCCCACCACTCTCACCGTTCGAGGCGTTCGAGCAGACACTTCCGCCTGTTTCGCCGGGGGGCACAGCAACGCCGCCGCCGATCGTTCCCGATATTGAACCCGTCGGGCTCGCCGATGCGGGGACGGAAGCCGCGGGCAGCGCCGCCGCGCCACCGCCTGCGCCTCCGCTGCCGCAGACCGATCGCGGCTTCGAGGAGACCGTCGGCACCCGCTGGGTGGTGTGGATTGGCGGGCTGACGCTGGCGCTCGGCGGCTTCTTCATGGTGCGCTATTCGATCGAGGCCGGGCTGCTCGGCCCCGAGGTACGCGTAATGCTCGGTGCCCTGTTCGCGCTCGCCCTGCTGTTGGCCGGCGAATGGACCCGCCGCAAGGAGAGCATCTCCGCCATCGCAGCAATACCGATCGCCAATATCCCGGCGATCCTGACGGCGGCCGGAACGGCGGTGGCTTTCGCCACGATCTATGCGGCCTACGCGCGATACGGCTTTCTGGCGCCGGCAACCGCGTTCATCCTGCTGGGACTGGTGGCGCTCGGAACGCTCGCCGCCGCGCTGCTGCACGGCCCGGCGCTCGCCGGTCTCGGCGTCGTCGGCGCCTTCGTCGCGCCGGTCCTGGTATCGTCCGGCAAACCGGATTTCTGGGCGCTCTATGTCTATCTCGCCATCGTCACCGCGGCAGCCTTCGGTCTGGCGCGCGTCCGGCTGTGGCGATGGCTCGCGGTCACCACGATCGCGTTCGCGCTGCTGTGGACGTTCCCCTGCCTGCAATGCGGGCCGTCGATGATCGGCCCGCACGCCTTCCATGTCCTCGCGGGTTTCATCCTCGCCGCATTGCTTGTGGTGTGCGGCTTTCTGTTCGGGCCACCGGCGGATCAAGGCCAGGTCGAGCCGATCTCGTCCGGTTCGCTCGCGGCATATCTGCTTGGCGCCACGCTGATCGTGCTGAACGGATTTCATGCCGACGCCGCGATGATCGTGTTCGGCCTGATGGTGGCCGCCACCCTGTTGGTGGCCTGGCGCAGCGATGCCGCCGCCGGGGCCGTCGGGGCCGCGGCGGCGCTGGTGTTTGTCGTATTCGCCGAATGGGCGGTTCGCGCCAATGCCGAGATGCTGGTGCTGCCCGGTGGTCCGTTGCCGGGCATCGGGCCGAACGCCACGGACGGATCAGTGTCGCTGCATCTGGTGTCAGCCGCGATCTTCGCCGCAGGCTTTGGCGTGGCGGGATTCCTGGCACAGGGCCGGTCCGCCGGACCGATCATACCGGTGATCTGGTCGGCCGCAGCCGTGTTCACACCGCTGGCGCTACTGGTCGCACTCTACGCCCGCATCGCGCATCTCGACCGCTCGATTCCGTTTGCCATTCTCGCGGTGGTGCTGGCCGCAGCCTATGCCGCCGCGACCGAGATCCTCAGCAAGCGCGAGGACCGTCCGGGATTGCAGGCCTCGATCGCGCTGTTTGCGACCGGTGCGCTCGCGGCACTGGCGCTGGCGCTGACATTTGCGCTGGAAAAAGGCTGGCTCACGATTGCGCTGGCGCTGATGTCCGCAGGTACCGCCTGGATTTCAACCCAGCGGCCGATCCCGTTCCTGCGTTCGTTGGCCGCGATCCTCGCTGCGATCGTGGTGCTGCGGATCGCCGACGAGCCGCGCATTGTCGGCTCCGCCGTCGGCACCACGCCGATCTTCAACTGGCTATTGTGGGGCTACGGGATTCCGGCGCTCTCGTTCTGGGCCGGAAGCATCTTCCTGCGCCGCGGCGGTGATGACGCGCCGCTGCGGACGGTGGAATCGGCGGCGATCCTGTTCACGGTGCTGCTGGCCTTCATGGAGATCCGCCACGCTGTCAATAATGGCGACGTCTATCGCCAGAGCGCCGGCCTTACCGAAATTGCGTTGCAGGTCTGCGTAGCGCTGGCGATGGCAATCGGGCTGGAGCGTCTGCGCATTCGCACCGGCAGCGTCATTCACAATGCCGGCGCGATCCTGCTCACGGCATTCGCCGGCCTGGCGGCGCTGTTCGGGCTGCTGGTGCTGGAGAACCCGCTTCTCTGGCGCATCGACGTCGGTGGCGCCATCATCAACCTGCTGCTGCTGGGCTATGCCCTGCCCGCCGTGCTGGCGCTGCTGTTGTCCTATGCGGTGGCGGGCCGGCGTCCGGTCGCCTACGCCAACACGATCGCAGCGGGAGCACTCATTCTCGCGCTCGCTTACGTGACGCTGGAAATCCGGCGCATCTATCACGGCCCGGTCTTGTCCGTGGGTCCAACCACCGGCGCCGAGCAGTACACCTATTCGATCGCGTGGCTCGCACTCGGCGTGGTGCTGCTCGGCATTGGCATTCTGTTCAACTCGCAACGCGCGCGTCTGGCGTCCGCCGCCGTCATTGCATTGACGATCGGAAAGGCGTTCCTGATCGACATGTCGACACTGACGGGCGTCTATCGCGCGCTGTCGTTCATGTGCCTGGGGCTGGTGCTGGTGGCGATCGGTTGGCTGTACCAGCGCATCCTGTTCCGCCGGCAATCGTCGCCGCCGCCGGTCGCCCCGGCGGCGCCGACAACGGGTTGATCGATCAGGCGGCGCGCACCGACTCGAGGAATTTGGCAACCTCGATCTTGAGGCGGTTGCTGTCCGTCGACAGCGACTGCGCCGCGGACAGCACGTGCGATGAGGCGCTCTCGGTCTCGGTCGCGCCGCGCTGCACGTCGGTGATGTTGGACGATACCATCTGGGTCCCCTGTGCGGCCTGCTGGACGTTGCGGGAGATTTCCTGCGTCGCCGCGCCCTGCTCTTCCACGGCAGCCGCGATCGCCGAGGAAATTTCCGACAGCCTTCCAATGGTGCCCGAGATCTCCTGGATGGCGCTGACCGACTCCTGGGTCGCGGCCTGGATGCCGGTGATCTGCTGGCCGATCTCGCCCGTCGCCCTGGCGGTCTGTTCGGCCAGCGCCTTCACCTCGGAGGCGACGACCGCGAAACCACGCCCGGACTCACCGGCGCGCGCGGCCTCGATGGTCGCGTTGAGGGCGAGCAGATTGGTCTGGCCCGCGATGTTGTTGATCAGTTCGATCACGTCGCCGATGCGGGATGCAGCCTTCGACAGTTCACTGACCCGATCGTTGGTCCTCGCCGCCTGATCGACCGCATCGCTTGCCATCCGGGCGGATTCCTGGACCTGCCGGCTGATTTCATTGACCGAGGACGCCATTTCCTCGGTGGCGGATGCCACCGACTGTACGTTGGTGGAGGCCTCCTCCGAAGCCGAGGCGACCGTGGTGGCGAGTTCCTGCGCGCGCTCCGCCGTCGAAGTCAGCGTGCCGGCGGAAGCCTCGAGTTCAGTCGAGGCCGACGACACGGTTTCGACGATCTCGCCGATCATGGCCTCGAAGTTGCTGGTGATGCCGTCGACGCGTCGACCGCGCTCGATCTTGGCTTCGGCATCGCGCGCCGCAGCCGCGTCGGCGGCCTTCTTCGCAATCAGCGCATCCTTGAACACCTGCAACGCATCGGCCATGGCGCCGATTTCGGTCTTCTCGCCGCGACGCATGACTTCGGCTGTCAGGTCTCCGCTTCCCAGCGCCTGCATCGGCTTCACGATCGAGGCAATGCCGTTCGACAGGTCGCGAACGAGATAAAGTCCGACGCCGACGCCGCAGATCATCACAGAAGCGATAATGCCCAGCACGATCCAGAACGCGAGATTATAGCCTTCCGCGGCCTGCCGCGTCGCCGTGTCCGCGCCCGTATTGTTCAGGTTGATGGATTTTTCCAGGATGGCATCGGACTCGGCAGCGATGACCGCGACCTTCTTGGAAATGGCCTCGCTGGCCTCATGTGGAATGCGGCCGACGCTCTGGCGCGACAGCTCGATCACCTCCTGGACACCTGCGATATACTTGTCCCAGGCACGCGACCAGTTCTCGTAGATGGAGCGCTCTTCGGGAGTGGCAATCATCGGCTCGTAGGCCTTGCGATCCTTCGCAATCCTGTCGAGGATGCCGGCCAGCCGCTTGTCGTTGGCGGCCTTGGCCTCGAGCGTTTCCGCCATCACATGAGCACGGAGCGCAATGCGGAACAGGTTGATGTCCGTGCGCAATTCGCCAAGCACCCGAACGCTCGGAAGCCAGCTCGAGGCGATTTCCACGGTATGGGCGTTGATCATCTGCATGCTGCGGATCGCGAGCAGGCCCATGCCGGACATTGCAACCAGCATGAACGCGATAACGGCGATGACTTTGGCTCTGATCGACAGTTTGGACATCGTTGGCCTTCTGCAAATGAAAATGGCCGGCTCTCCCGGAAGAGGCCCGCGCCATCGAATTGAGATGAATTGTTCGTTGATTCCCGGAGCACCGGCTATTTGCGCCCGAACCTATATGGCCGGTTGCAAGCGACGGTTAATTTGCAACCCGTAGAAATACTCAGGGCAATAGTGCTGAGCCAGGCGGCAGCGGCGCTGACCGGAATTGAAGCTGGCAGTAAATAAATTCGCGAGCCCGTGAAATTACAGGTTCGCATTCACCGGCATGGGTTTGGCGGAAGCGCGCGGCGGGCGCGATCAATCAATCGGCCGAGCGGCGCAGTTCCGGCACGCCTTCAACCTTGGCAGGCTCGGCCTTGGCCTCGGATTTCACCGGCTCGAGCTTGGCGCTTTCGACCGGCGGCGTCTGGACCCGCGCCGATACCTCGGCACGTGCATCAGCCGAGCGTGTCGCTTCCTCGCGGCGAAGCAACGACCGCGGCCGCGCCACGGAGCGTGCCATCAGCATCTGCGACGCGCCCTGGTGGCGGAAATCGCAATAGGCGAAGCCCATGCCCGAGACCGAACCGCGGAATGAGCGCTCATCCTGCTTGTCGAGGTTGAAGCACGGCTCGAACGGCATACCCTTGATGGAGGCGCAGACGGCCTGGCCACGAATCTGCAGCGTGTTGCCCGGAAGGCGTACCCGACGGATCGGGCCCGAGCCGCTGAACTGGACTGAACCGACGGCGCCGAGATCGTCCATGATCCGGCCGGCGCCGCGGGTGCCGTCGAAACAGGTGAAAGCGAAAACCTTGCCGGCCACAAACTTGCGGGCCTCGTCGGCATTCATCATCCCGGCCAGCGCAGGGACAACCATCGCACTGGCCGTCACGGCCCCCAAAACCAAACGCGCAAGCATGCACCTACTCCAACTTTACAAGAGCGCGGGCCCCCGCCTTAAAATTCTTTACCCGCTGCTTACCATACGAACCGTGGCAACATTGGAGCAGCTTGGTTGGTAAAGTCTGAACAACGTTAGGTTATTTTTACCACGATACGACCGCGGACTTGCCCGGCCAGTATTTGTGCGCCGGCGCCGATGACCTGGTCAAGGTTAATTTCATGAGTAATTTCAGCGAGTTTTGCCTTGTCCAAATCGCTGGCGAGGCGGCTCCAGGCGAGCTTGCGCAGCCCGATCGGGCACATCACGGAATCGATGCCGAGAAGGCACACCCCGCGCAAAATAAATGGTGCGACCGAGGACGGCAGGTCCATGCCGGCGGCAAGCCCGCAGGCGGCGATGGCACCG
>DATCXE010000130.1:0-7722 GCA_036565985.1 Bradyrhizobium sp. | reverse complement strand
CGGCGGCGCTATCGGCCGCAGCGTCCGCGAGATGGCGGAAGGTGAGGGTGAAGTCGGCCTGGTTGTTCGCCATGGCGTCGAGCAGGTCCTGCACCAGCGCCTCGTCGCCGTCGCGTTCGGTGAACAGGCCGATCTTCCTGCGCAGGCCCGACTGATAGGCTGCAGTGAACTTTTCGGCGAATTCGCCGAGGATGAACTGCGCCTGTTCGATCGCCTTGTCCTTGTCGTCGGAGAACAGCGGCAGCAGGCATTCGGCGAGCCGCGTCAGATTCCACAGCGCGATCCGCGGCTGGTTGGCGTAGGCGTAGCGGCCTTGTTCGTCGATCGACGAAAACACCTGCGCGGGATTGTATTCATCCATGAACGCGCACGGGCCGTAGTCGATGGTCTCGCCAGAGATCGAGGTGTTGTCGGTATTCATGACGCCATGGATGAAACCGACCAGCAGCCAGCGTGCGACCAGATCGGCCTGGCGGGCGACGACGCGTTCGAGCAGCGCGTGGTAGGGGCGCTCGGCTAATCCAATATCGGGATAGTGCCTGGCGATGACGTGGTCGGCGAGCGCACGCACACCGTCGGTGTCGCCCCGCGCGGCAAAGAACTGGAAGGTGCCGACGCGGATATGGCTCGACGCCACGCGGGTCAGCACCGCGCCGGGCAGCATGGTCTCGCGCTGCACGCGTTCGCCTGAGGTCACCGCGGCCAGCGAGCGCGTGGTTGGGATACCCAGCGCGAACATCGCCTCGCTGACGATGTATTCGCGCAGGACCGGTCCGAGCGCGGCGCGGCCGTCGCCCCGGCGCGAAAACGGCGTCGGGCCCGAACCCTTGAGCTGGATGTCGCGGCGGACGCCATCCCTGTCGATGACTTCGCCGAGCAGGATGGCCCGGCCGTCGCCCAGCTGGGGCACGAAATGACCGAACTGGTGGCCGGCATAGGCCATCGCGATCGGGTCGGCGCCGTCGGGAAGGCGCTTTCCGGCCAGGATTTCAGCCCCTTCCGGGCTCTCCAGCAGATCCGGATCGAGGCCGAGATGCACCGCCAGGGCCCTGTTCAGCTTGATCAGCCGGGGTGCCGCGACGGGGGTCGGGGCTACCCGGGCGAAAAAGCTCGCCGGCAGCGCCGCGTAGGTGTTCTGGAACGGAAAATGGACGGTCATGACCTAAAGATAGGCGCGGCTCCCGAATAGGCAAACGCTTCGGCCTCTCGAGGGCCGGAAATGTCGCGCCCGGGACGCAAACAGGCTACCCGATTGGTTGCCGCTCACGCCCGCGTCGGGTAAACCCTCCCGCACTTCGCGCGGGCTTTGGCCCCCGATTCTGCCCTCCGACATCAGTTTTTTGGGATTTCCATGCATCGCTACCGGTCACATACATGCGGCGCGCTCCGTGCGAGCGACATCGGGCAAACCGCTCGCCTTTCCGGCTGGTGCCATCGTATCCGCGACCATGGCGGCGTGCTGTTCATCGATTTGCGCGACCATTACGGCATCACCCAATGCGTGGCCGACCCGGACTCGCCGGCGTTCAAGGAAGTCGAGAAGTTCCGCTCGGAATGGGTGGTGCGGATCGACGGCAAGGTGCGCAAGCGGCCTGAGGGTACCGACAACCCGGAACTGCCGACCGGCGCCGTGGAAGTCTATGTCAGCGAGATCGAGGTGCTCGGGCCCGCAGCCGAACTGCCGCTACCGGTGTTCGGCGAGCAGGAATATCCTGAAGACATAAGGCTCAAGTACCGCTTCCTCGACCTCCGTCGCGAGAAGCTGCACCAGAACATCATGACCCGCGGCGCCATCGTCGATTCCATGCGCAAGCGGATGAAGGAGCAGGGCTTCTTCGAATTCCAGACCCCGATCCTGACGGCGTCATCGCCGGAGGGCGCGCGCGACTTCCTGGTGCCGTCGCGGATCCATCCCGGCAAGTTCTACGCGCTGCCGCAGGCGCCGCAGCAGTACAAGCAGCTGCTGATGATGTCGGGCTTCGACCGCTATTTCCAGATCGCGCCGTGTTTTCGCGACGAGGACCCGCGCGCCGACCGCCTGCCGGGCGAGTTCTACCAGCTCGACCTGGAAATGAGCTTTGTCGAGCAGGACGATGTTTTCGCCGCAGTAGAACCGGTCATCACGGGCGTGTTCGAGGAGTTCGCCAGGGGCAAGCCTGTCACGAAGGGCTGGCCGCGGATTCCGTTCGCCGAAGCGCTGAAGAAATACGGCAGCGACAAGCCTGACCTGCGCAACCCGATCGTGATGCAGGACGTCTCCGAGCACTTCCGCGGCTCCGGCTTCAAGGTGTTCGCACGGATGCTGGAAGATCCCAAGAACCAGGTCTGGGCGATCCCGGGCACGGGCGGCGGATCGCGCGCGTTCTGCGACCGCATGAACTCGTGGGCGCAAGGTGAGGGCCAGCCTGGCCTCGGCTACATCATGTGGCGCGAGGGCGGTGAGGGTGCGGGCCCGCTTGCCAACAACATCGGCGCGGAGCGGACGGCTGCGATCCGCGAGCAGCTCGGCATGAAGGAGGGCGATGCGGCCTTCTTCGTCGCCGGCGATCCGGAAAAATTCTGGAAGTTTTCCGGCCTCGCCCGCACCAAGGTGGCTGAGGAATTGAACCTGATCGACAAGGACCGGTTCGAACTTGCCTGGATCGTCGACTTCCCGATGTACGAGTACAACGAGGAGGACAAGAAGGTCGACTTCTCGCACAACCCGTTCTCGATGCCGCAGGGCGGCCTCGACGCGCTCAACGGGCAGGACCCGCTGACCATCAAGGCGTTCCAGTACGACATCACCTGCAACGGCTACGAGATCGCGTCGGGCGGCATCCGCAACCACAAGCCGGAAGCGATGGTGAAGGCGTTCGAGATCGCCGGCTATGGCGAGAAGGATGTCGTCGAGCGTTTCGGTGGCATGTACCGCGCGTTTCAATACGGTGCCCCGCCGCATGGCGGCATGGCGGCCGGCGTCGACCGCATGGTGATGCTGCTCTGCGGCACGACGAACCTGCGGGAGATATCGCTGTTTCCGATGAATCAGCAGGCCGTGGACCTCTTGATGGGCGCGCCGTCGGAGGTCACGACCAAGCAGTTGCGCGAGCTTCACATCCGGCTCAATCTGCCGCAAGACTGACGATTGAGTTCCGGAGCGTTTTCGAGCGAAGTGGATGCCGGTTCGCGTGAAGAAGACGCGTCAAAACAAGAATATAGAGCTTCGGTTCTGATTCGATCGGAAGCGAAGCTCTAGGGAAGACCGGCCACTGGTGCCAATCCGGGGCCGGCGAAGCCCGTGGGGGAGTGCATGCCGTCCTATTCCGATGATCTCCGCTCCGCGGCGCTGGCCTATCACCGTCTGCCGCGGCCCGGTAAACTCGAGATCCAGGCGACCAAGCCGCTCGCCCACCAGCGCGACCTCGCGCTGGCCTATTCGCCCGGGGTCGCTGCGGCCTGCACCGAAATCGCCAACAATCCGGCGGAAGCGGCGTCGCTGACGGCGCGCGCCAATCTGGTGGCCGTGGTCTCCAACGGCACCGCCGTGCTCGGGCTCGGCAATATCGGTCCGCTGGCGTCGAAGCCCGTGATGGAGGGCAAGGCGGTCCTGTTCAAGAAATTCGCCGGGATCGACGTGTTCGACATCGAAATCGCCGCCGACACCATCGAGCGCGTGGTCGAGACGGTGGCGGCGCTGGAGCCGACCTTCGGCGGCATCAACCTCGAGGACATCAGGGGTCCGGAGTGCTTCGAGATCGAGGCACAGCTCAAGGAGCGGATGAAAATCCCGGTGTTCCACGACGACCAGCATGGCACCGCCATCATCGTCGGCGCCGCGATCACCAATGCGCTGCTGCTGAACGGCAAGAAGCTGCCCGACGTGAAGATCGTCTGCTCGGGCGCAGGCGCTGCCGCGATCGCGTGCCTGAATTTGTTGGTCTCGCTCGGCGCGCAGCGCAAGAACATCTGGGTCTGCGACATCGACGGCGTGGTGCACGAGGGCCGCAACACGCTGATGGACCGCTGGAAGGCGGTCTATGCGCAGAAAACCAGCGCGCGCGTGCTCGCGGATGTCATCGGTGGCGCGGATATCTTCCTGGGACTGTCCGCGCCCAACGTGCTGTCGCCTGACATGGTCAAGGCGATGGCCGATCAGCCGCTGGTGATGGCGCTGGCCAATCCCAATCCGGAAATCATGCCGGACGAGGCGCGCAAGGCCCGCCCCGATGCGATGATCTGTACGGGACGCTCCGACTTCCCGAACCAGGTCAACAACGTGCTGTGTTTTCCATTCATTTTCCGCGGTGCGCTGGATGTCGGCGCAACCGGAATCAACGAGGAGATGAAGCATGCCGCCGTCGCCGCCATCGCGCAGCTCGCGCGCGATCCTCCATCGGACGCGGTGGCGCAGGGGTTTGACAGCGGGGAGACGCAGGGCTTTGGACCGGGCTCGCTGATCCCGAGCCCGTTCGACCCGCGGCTCATCCTTCGCATCGCGCCTGCGGTCGCGAAAGCGGCAATGGAATCCGGCGTCGCGACGCGCCCGATCAAGAATTTCGAAGAGTATACCGCGTTGCTGGAGCGCTTTGCGTTCCGCTCCGGCCTGACCATGAAGCCGGTCTTCGCCAAGGCCAAGACCCAGCCGGTTCGCGTGATCTATGCCGAGGGCGAGGACGAGCGCGTGCTGCGCGCCACCCAGGTGGTGCTCGAGGAGAAACTGGCGCGGCCGATCCTGGTCGGGCGGCCCTCCGTGGTCGAGGCGAGGATCAAGCGGTTCGGCCTTTCGATCGAGGCCGGCAAGGATTTCGACCTCATCAATCCCGAGGACGACCCGCGCTATCGTTCCTATGTGCAAACCTATATCGACGTCGCCGGCCGGCACGGCGTCACCCCCGAAGCCGCACGCACGGTGGTTCGCACCAATGCCACCGTTATCGCAGCGCTTGCGGTGGTCCGCGGTGAGGCCGATGCGATGATCTGCGGCGTCGAAGGCCGCTATATGAGCCATCTGCGCCATGTCCGGGAAATCGTCGGCTTCCTGCCCGGTGTCCGCGACTTCGCGGCGCTGGCGATGATGATCACCAGCAAGGGCACCTATTTCATCGCCGATACCCAGGTGCGGCCGAACCCGAGCGCCGAGGAACTCGCGGAGGTGGCGTCGCTGGCCGCGATCCACGTGCAGCGATTCAACATGAAGCCGCGCGTCGCGTTCGTGTCACATTCCGATTTCGGCGGCTACGACACCGATTCATCCCGCAAGATGCGTCATGCCACCGCGCTGTTGCAGCAAAAGCATCCCGAGATCGAAGCCGATGGCGAGATGCAGGGCGATACTGCGCTGTCGTCGGCCGCGCGCAAGCTGGTGCTGCCGCATTCGAAGCTGGAGGGTGACGCCAACATCCTGATCATGCCGAACCTCGATACCGCCAACGTCGCCTACCAGATGATCAAGTCGCTGGCGGACGCGCTGCCGGTGGGACCGATCCTGATCGGCCCGGCGCGTCCGGCGCATATCCTCACTCCCGGCGTGACGGCGCGCGGCGTGCTCAACATGACCGCGGTTGCCGCGGTCGAAGCCCAGGAGAGAGGGCGTCAGCAGCCGTCGCTGTTCGGATAGATTCTTTCTCCGACTGGATCAGAACCGTGCATCGCTCTGCGTGAATTCACCCGCGCTCGCAGATGCGATAGCCAAAAAAGGGCCTTGGTTCTGCTTCTATCAGAAGGTCTGGTTGGGACCGCGCAGGAGCCTGCGCGGGTGGTTTCGATCTGAGCGTTTGAAAAGCGGTGGTGAAACGCCCATAATCGTTTCGCCCGCCCGCGATATCTTGCATTGCCATTCAGTGAGGCCGATCCCATGCCAGCGTTTGTCACATTCGGGCGAGTCCTGTTCGCCGTGCTCTTTATGTACACGGGGGCGACCAAGCTCTTCGCGGTTCAGCAGACGGCAGACTTCATTGCGACCAAGGTCACCATCCCGGCGATGCTCGCGCCCTATACGTCGCAGCTCGAAACCATGGCCGGCATGCCGATGCCGCAAATTCTGGCGCTGGCGGTTGGCGGCTTCGAGATCCTTGCGGGGTTGATGATCGCGGTGAATATCGGTGCGCGTTTCTTCGCGATCCTGCTGATCTTCTTCGTGCTGGCCGCCACCTTCTATTTCCACGATTTCTGGAATCAGGCGGCGCCCGAGAACGCCAGGACGTTGATCGATGCCCTGAAGAACCTGTCGATCGTCGGCGCGCTGTTCATGATCGTAGGCTACGGTCGCGGGCCGCGGCCCAACGAGCCGACCTACGCGGACATGTAGAGCCAGCTCTCTATCGGTGCGTTATGTGCGCCGCCACGGCGTGACCGTGACGTCGTGCGCGGCGTCAAGCATCTGCACGTTTCCGGCGTGCAGGCCGTGTCCGGCAAGAATTTCCTGCGGTGAACGGGCAGGGACGCCGGGAAAGCATGGTTCGCCGTCGGGTAGCCGCACGCGCGGTGCAACCGAGAGCCAGAATGCGTCGTAGCGATCCATGAACATGCCGAATACGCCGGGGCCGCCGATCACGGCAACCGTGCCGGAGGCAACGCCGGCATGTTGGCAGGCGGCTTCGAAGGAAGCGCCGGCGGGATTCCACAGGGTTGATTTCGGATTGGCCGGATCGGGCGCGATCGCCTCGACCTTCCGCGTCAGGACGATCCGTTTGCGTCGCGGCGAGTTCGGCTGGTCCTCGTAGGAGTTGCGGCCGTGCAGGATCAGGTCGGCGCGGTCGAGGGCGGCGGTAAAGAACGCCTTGTCGCCCTCGAACTTCAACTCGTGGGGCATGACGTTGCGGGCGTCAGCCAGCATGCCGTCCGCGGAGACGATGACGTAGCCTTCGATGCGCAACGCCGCCACGGGCCCGTATCGCGCCGCGCTATTCCGAAATCGTCTGCACGACGCTGGACACCGGACGCGAGCTCACGGTGGGCAGCTTCAGGTCCTTGTGGATGTCCTCGTCGTACTGGGCGATGGTCTCCACCGGCGCCTTGGCGCGCATCGCGACCACCTTGTAGCCGCCGGCCTTCAGCTTCCTCAACAGTTCGGGCAGGGCTTCTGCCGTGTGCTTCTGGAAGTCGTGCATCAGGATGATGCCCTTGCCGTTCTTTTCGACCTTGCGCATCACGGTGTCGATGATGGTTTGCGCATTGCGCGCCTTGAAGTCGAACGAGTCGAGATCGCAGGAGAAGATCGCGATGTTGCGGGTGCCGAGATACGTCACGATTTCCGGCGGGTGCTGCAGCGCCGGGAAACGGAAGAACGGCGCCGGCGCGTTGCCGCCGAGGGCCCACTTCACCGCGCTGAAGCCTTTTTCGATTTCATCCTTGCGCTGCTGCTCCGTCAGCTTCTTGTTGACGAGCGCCGCATGCGACCATGTGTGCGATCCGATCGAATGACCGGCCGCCATCACCTGCTTGAGGATTTCGGGATAGTAGGTGGCATGCTTGCCGATCGGGAAGAAAATGCCGGTGGTGCATTCATCCGCCAGCGTCTTCAGCACGGCGGGCGTGTTCACCGGCCACGGTCCGTCGTCGAAGGTCAACACCACTTCCTTGTCGCGCAGGAAGTCGAGTTCCTTGAAATGCTCGAAGCCGAAACCGGGGCCGCCGGTGGTGTCGATCTCGACGGTGCGGCCGATGCCGAGCGCGTCGGGATTGTTGCAGGGCGGACGGGTGCGCGCGGGCGCTGCTGCCGGGGCCGGGGCGGGGGCCGCA
>DATCXE010000749.1:0-9616 GCA_036565985.1 Bradyrhizobium sp. | reverse complement strand
TGACGGGGGCGCTGACGTCTTCGAGGGCGCAAGCCACTCGCGACGATCCGCGCCGCGCAGTTGACGTTTACGGCGAGCGCTATCGCGCCAATCCCAAGGACGCCGAGGCGGCATTGGCTTACGGACAGGCGCTACGCGCCTCCGGGCAGCGCGCCCAGGCCGCCGCCGTGCTCGAGCAGGCCACCATCGCCCATCCCGGCAACAAGACGCTGCTGGCCGCTTACGGCCGCGCGCTCGCCGACAACGGCAACTCGCAGGCGGCCTTCGACGTGCTCGCCCGCGCCCACACACCCGCCAATCCCGACTGGCGCATTCTGTCGGTGCAGGGCACCACGCTCGACAAGATGGGCAAGCATGAGGAAGCCCGCCGCTATTACGAGTCCGCGCTGAAGATCATGCCGGAAGAGCCGTCCGTGCTGTCAAACCTGGGCCTCTCCTACATGCTGACGCGGGAGCTGCCGCAGGCCGAAGCGACGCTGCGGCGCGCTTATGCCAATCCGCAGGCCGACGGCCGTGTCCGCCAGAACCTCGCACTGGTCGTCGGCCTGCAGGGCCGCTTCGCGGAAGCCGAGACGATTGCCAAGGGCGACCTGCCGGCCGACGAGGCGGCGACCAACGTGGCCTATCTTCGGGAAATGCTGACCCGCAAGGACAAGGACCAATCGCGTCCCGGCAGCAAGTCCGTCCCGGTCGCGGCGCTCAACCGGCCGGACTGAGCGCCGCGCCATCATCTCCGCGAGCGCGGGGCAATCCCATCATCCAACGCTGTGCGCGACCGTGCCGGTCGTCGCGGCGTGAATTGATTCCGCGGCTGCTCACCTTGGCGCGATCGTTGCTGCGAACGAGGAATCCCGCTGCGAAGGTGGCGGCCGGGCGACAGTGCCCAGCGGTAATGCATCGTTAAGGCAATTTACACACGCCTCATTAACCATGCTTTGACGAATAGCTGGTCAACTCCCGTCACGGCGACAGAAGCGTCGCGGCGTAATGTGGAAAGTGAAGCGTATGAATAGGGCACGTATTGTCGTCTTGAGCATCGCCCTCGGCGCTGGCGGCCTTGCTGCATATCTCGCCAGCGGATCCGCCGAAAAGGCAGCGCCGCCGCCGGTCGCACAGATTCCAACCGTCGACATCCTGGTCGCGAAATCCGACATCGGTCTCGGCCAGTCGGTCAAGCCGGACGATCTGCAGTGGCAGGCCTGGCCGCAGGCGACTTCAGGCAATTTCATCAGCCGCGCCAGCAAGGCGGACGCGGTGAAGGAATACACCGGCTCGATCGCACGTTCGCCGTTCATCGCAGGTGAACCGATCCGCGATCAGAAACTGGTGAAATCCGACGGCTCCGGCTTCATGGCGGCGATCCTGCCCGCAGGCTACCGGGCCATCTCCACCGAAATTTCGCCGGAGACCGGCGCCGGCGGCTTCATCCTGCCGAACGATCGCGTCGACGTGATCCTCTCCAAGCGCGAGAAGAATCCCGACAACAAGGGGCCGGATCTCACCACCTCGGAAATCATCCTGACCAACGTGCGCGTTCTGGCGATCGACCAGGCTCCGAAGGAGAAGGAAGGCACGAGCTCGATGGTCGGCAAGACCGCCACGCTCGAACTCAAGCCCGAGCAGGCCGAGACGCTCGCCCGCGCGCGCCAGAGCGGCACGCTGACGCTGGCGCTGCGCAGCATCGTCGACGTCAACGCCGCGGAAAAGGTCGAAGAACAAATCAGCCGGAACGAAGGCCTCAACGTCGTTCGCTATGGCGTGGCCCTCCAGCAGTCGATGCAGAAGTGACCGAAAGGACGCATGAGATGAAGTGCAGGGAAAACAAGCCGATCCGGACGTTCCTGGTCCGCGCCCTGTCGTTTTCGGCCGCAGCTGCGCTCACGCTGAACCCGGCGCTGGCGCCGGTGGCGGCGAGCGACTATCGCGCCGCCGCGCCCGTCGCAGCCGACGGGCAGATGAATGCGCGCTACCTTTCGCTCGGGATCGGCAAATCCATCGTGATCGACCTGCCGCGCGAGATCAAGGACGTGCTGGTCGCCGATCCGAAGATCGCAAACGCCGTCGTCCGCTCCACCCAGCGCGCCTATATCATCGGCGCCGCGGTCGGCCAGACCAACATCATTTTCTTCGATGCCGCAGGCCAGCAGATTGCGGCCTATGACATCGCGGTCAAGCGCGACCTCAACGGCGTGCGCGCCGCGCTGAAGCAATCGATGCCGAACTCGGACATCCAGATTGAAGGTGTCGGCGACGGCGTGGTGCTGAGCGGCACCGCCGCAACCCCGATCGAAGCGCAGCAGGCCGCCGAGATGGCCGCCCGCCTGGTCGGCGGCGTCGACCGGGTCGTCAATTCGATCGCGATTCGCGGTCGCGACCAGGTGATGCTGAAGGTGGCCGTCACCGAAGTCGCGCGCAACATCGTCAAGCAGATGGGCATCGACCTGTCGGCCACCATGACCTACGGCACCGCAGTGGTGAACTTCAACAACGCCAACCCGTTTACCGCCTACGGCCGCTCGCTGGTCTCCGGCAACGCGGTGACGGGATCGTTCGGAAGCGTTCCGTCGGTAACGGCGACCCTGCGCGCCATGGAAAGCGCCGGCGTGGTGCGCACGCTGGCCGAACCGAACCTTACCGCGATTTCCGGCGAGTCGGCGACCTTCATCGCCGGCGGCGAGTTTCCGGTTCCTGCCGGCTATTCCTGCGACCCGGTCACGCGCGTCTGTACGACCCAGATCAGCTTCAAGAAATTCGGCATTTCGCTCAACTTTACCCCGGTCGTGCTGACCGAGGGCCGCATCAGCCTTCGCGTGATGACGGAAGTCTCCGAGCTCTCGAACGACAATTCGATCACGCTGTCGCAAGCCGTCAGCGCCACCTCGACCAACTCGCTGACCATTCCCTCGATCAAGACGCGCCGGGCGGAAACCACGCTGGAAATTCCCTCGGGCGGCTCGATGGCGATGGCGGGCCTGATCGCGGAACAGACCAAGCAGGCCGTCAACGGCCTTCCCGGTCTGACGCAACTGCCGGTTCTCGGCGCGCTGTTCCGTAGTCGCGACTACGTCAACAACCAGACCGAACTGATGGTCCTGGTGACGCCCTATGTCGTGCGCGCGGTGGCGCAGAAGGACCTGTCGCGTCCGGACGACGGTTTTGCCAGCACGTCGGATCCGCAGGCCGATCTCCTGGGCAGCATCAATCGCATCTACGGCGTTCCGGGCCGCGCCGAGCCGGGACGGAATTATCGCGGCACCTATGGCTTTATTACGGACTGAGGCGGGGACGATGATAGTACAGATGACATCCCGGAAATCCGCTGATCGCAAGCGCGCCTTCCGACTGACGGCCGCGCTGATCGGAATCTCCATGGCGCTGGCCGCCTGCAATCACAACCGCGAACTCGTGATGCAGGCGGATTTCCCCAACGATTATCGCCTGCGCCATCCGATCGCGGTGCAGGAGGCCGATCGTTCGATCGTGGTTTTCGTCGGTCGCGGACGCGGCGGCCTGTCCGCCTCGCAGCGCGCCGACGTGATGTACCTGGCCGGGAACTGGATGCGCGAGGGCACTGGTGTGATCACTGTCGACGTGCCGGTCGATACGCCGAACGCGCGGGCGGCCCAGGATTCCCTGCGCGAGATCCAGGCCACCTTCGCCGCGGCCGGCCTGCCGCCGCGTGCGTTCACTGTCCGGCGGTATCGCCCTCAGGATCCGCGGCACATGGCTGCGATCCGGCTGAACTATCCGCGGATTGCCGCGGTGGCCGGTCCATGCGGCCTGTGGCCGGAGGACCTTGGACCCTCGATCCACAACAAGAGCTGGTTCGACAACAAGCCCTATTACAATTTCGGCTGCGCCAGCCAGCGCAACCTGGCGGCGATGGTCGACAATCCGTCGGACCTGGTGCAGCCGCGCCCGGAAACGCCTGCCTACACGCCGCGGCGTAGCATCGCCTTCGAGAAATTTCGCAGGGGCGTCACCACCGCGACCACCTATCCCGAGTCCGACAGGGCCAAACTCAGCGACACCGGCAAATGATCAGTTACGCGCGCCAGAACACAGAACAGCAGCCTGAGAACACGGTACCGTCCGTCGACGATCATATCGCGCCGGCGCCGCGGGTATCGGTGCAGGCATTTTGCGAGACGGTGGAAACCGCGGCTGCCGTGCAGGCGGCAGGCGAAGACCGCCGCCTCGGCAAGGCTCACCTCAAGATCCAGATGGGCGGCATGGCCGCCGCCGTCGAGGCCTATCGCTCGGCGCCGACGCCGAACGTGATCATCCTGGAAACCGAGGGCCGCAACGACATCCTCGCCGGCCTCGACCAGCTCGCCACCGTGTGCGACGCCGGAACCCGCGTGATCGTGATCGGCCGCATCAACGACGTCATGCTCTATCGCGAGCTGGTGCGCCGCGGCGTCAGCGACTACGTCCTCGCCCCGGTCGGCGCGATCGACGTCGTGCGTTCGGTCTGCAACCTGTTCTCGGCACCGGAAGCCAAGGCCGTCGGCCGCATCATTGCCATCGTCGGCGCCAAGGGTGGCGTCGGCTCGTCCACCGTAGCCCACAACGTCGCCTGGGCGATCGCGCGCGATCTGTCGCTGGATTCCGTGGTCGCCGATCTCGACCTCGCCTTCGGCACCGCTGGCCTGGATTACAATCAGGATCCGCCGCAGGGCATCGCGGACGCGGTGTTCTCGCCCGACCGGATCGATACCGCCTTCATCGACCGCCTGCTGTCGAAATGCACCGACCACCTCAGCCTGCTCGCCGCGCCGGCGACGCTCGACAAGGTCTACGATTTCGGTGCCGAAGCCTTCGATTCGATCTTCGACACGCTTCGCGCTTCGATGCCCTGCATCGTGCTCGACGTTCCGCATCAATGGTCGGGATGGACCAGGCGCGCGCTGATCGCGGCCGACGACATTTTGATCGTCGCCGCGCCCGATCTCGCCAATCTGCGCAACACCAAGAACATCTTCGATCTCTTGAAGGCCTCGCGGCCGAACGATCGCGCGCCGCTCTACTGCCTGAACCAGGTCGGCATTCCGAAGCGGCCGGAAATCCCGGCCAGCGAGTTCGCCAAGGCGATCGAAAGCCAGCCGATCGCCACGATCCCGTTCGATCCGCAGATGTTCGGCGCGGCCGCCAACAACGGCCAGATGATCGCGGAAATCTCCGCCACGCATCGCACCACCGAAATGTTTTTGCAGATCGCGCAGCGGCTCACCGGCCGCGGCGAGACCAAGAAGCCCAAGAACTCGCTGTTGTCGCCTCTCATCGACAAGTTGCGGGCCAAGAAGTAGGCGCCAGCCTGGAGTACCATCGTGTTCGGTAAGCGTAGTGATAGCGATACGCGGGTGAAGCCCGCCATTCAGGCGCCGGAACCGGCTTCCAGCGCCCCGGCCGTTGCGCGCGAAACGGTCGCGCCGGCTGTTGTCTCGCCGCCGATTGCGCCGGCGAAGCCGGCGCCGGCAGCCGCCATGGAGGCGCGCCGGTCCGACAATTACTACCAGGTCAAGGCGACCATCTTCGGCGCGCTGATCGAGGCGATCGACCTCGCCCAGCTCGCCAAGCTCGACGGTGAATCCGCGCGCGAGGAAATCCGCGACATCGTCAACGAGATCATCGCGATCAAGAATATCGTGATGTCGATTGCCGAGCAGGAAGAACTGCTCGACGACATCTGCAACGACGTGCTCGGCTACGGTCCGCTGGAGCCGCTATTGTCGCGCGACGACATCGCCGACATCATGGTCAACGGCGCCGGCACGGTGTTCATCGAAGTCGCCGGCAAGATCCAGAAGACCGGCATCCGCTTCCGCGACAACCAGCAGCTGCTCAACATCTGCCAGCGCATCGTCAGCCAGGTCGGCCGGCGTGTCGACGAATCCTCGCCGATCTGCGACGCCCGCCTCGCCGACGGCAGCCGCGTCAACGCCATCGTGCCGCCGCTGGCGATCGACGGCCCCGCGCTCACAATTCGTAAGTTCAAGAAGGACAAGCTCACCCTCGACCAGCTGGTCAAGTTCGGCGCGATTTCGCCGGAAGGGGCGCAAATCCTGCAGATCATCGGTCGCGTCCGCTGCAACGTCCTGATCTCCGGCGGTACCGGCTCCGGCAAGACCACGCTGCTGAACTGCCTCACGCAGTTCATCGAGCACGACGAACGCGTCATCACCTGCGAAGACGCCGCCGAGCTTCAGCTGCAGCAGCCGCATGTGGTGCGGCTGGAAACCCGTCCGCCCAACATCGAAGGCGAAGGCCAGGTCACGATGCGCGAACTGGTCCGCAACTGCCTGCGTATGCGCCCTGAACGCATCATCGTCGGCGAAGTCCGCGGACCCGAGGCGTTCGACCTGCTGCAGGCCATGAACACCGGTCACGACGGCTCGATGGGAACGCTGCACGCCAACAACCCGCGCGAAGCCCTGTCGCGCTGCGAATCGATGATCACGATGGGCGGTTTCTCGCTGCCCTCGCGCACCATCCGGGAGATGATCTGCGCCTCCATCGACGTCATCGTCCAGGCCGCGCGCCTGCGCGACGGTTCGCGCCGCATCACCCACATCACCGAGGTGATGGGCATGGAAGGCGACACCATCATCACGCAGGACGTATTTCTCTACGACATGATCGGCGAGGACGCGAACGGCAAGATCATCGGGCGGCACCGCTCGACCGGCATCGGACGGCCGCGGTTCTGGGAACGCGCGCGATACTTCGGCGAGGAGAAGCGACTGGCGGCCGCGCTCGATGCCGCCGAAGTCGTCGAGGCGAATTGAGGTAGCGATGAACATGCAGACGCTCGCACTGGCCTTCATGGCCGCCACCGCGATCGGCGGCCTGGCATGGGTCTTCCTCTATCCGTTGCTGTCGGGCGAGAAGAAGGCCGAGTCGCGTCGCGCCTCGATCGCACGTTCCGAACCCGCCGCCGCGCGTCAGGCCGACAAAGGCCAGCGCTCGCGCCGCGAGCAGGTCGAGGGTTCGCTGAAGGAACTCGATGCCCGCCGCAAGAAGGAGAAGTCCGTCCCCCTCAGCGTCAGGATCGCGCAGGCCGGCCTGACCTGGACGGAGCAGAAATTCTGGACCATATCCGGCATCTGCGCCGTGGTGGGATTTGTGGCCGCGTACGTGGTCGGCGGCTATCTGGTGGGCGCGGCCGTGATGGCGTTCGCCACGGGCCTCGGCCTGCCGCGCTGGTTTCTTGGTTATCTCAAGACGCGCCGCGAGAAGGCGTTTCTGAAAGCGCTTCCCGACGCCGTCGACGTCATCGTGCGTGGCATCAAGGCCGGCCTGCCGCTGTTCGAATCGATCAAGGTGGTTGCCGCCGACGCGCCCGAGCCGCTCAAGAGCGAGTTTCTGGCCATTATCGAAACCCAGACCATCGGCATGCCGCTGGGCGAAGCCTGCGGGCGGCTCTACGAGCGGATGCCGGTGCCGGAGGCGAACTTCTTCGGCATCGTGGTCGCGATCCAGCAGAAGTCCGGCGGCAACCTGTCGGAAGCGCTCGGCAACCTCTCCAAGGTGCTGCGCGATCGCAAGAAGATGGCGGAGAAGATTCAGGCAATGTCGATGGAAGCCAAGGCTTCGGCCGGCATCATCGGTTCGCTGCCGCCGATCGTGATGCTGCTGGTCTGGATCTCGACGCCCGACTATATCGCGCTGCTTTGGACCCATCACATCGGACAGTTCATGCTGGTCGGCTGCGTCTGCTGGATGACGATCGGCGTCCTTGTGATGAAGAAAATGATCAACTTTGACTTCTGACGGTGCCGCATGATTGAGTTTGTCGTTTCGAAGCTCCACGACGCACGGTTCATGACCATGCTGCTCGCCGCCATCGCGGCGAGCGCGACCGTGTACACGCTGGTCATGCCGCTGTTTGCCGGCGAAGGGCTTTCCAAGCGCATGAAGGCGGTCGCCAGCGAGCGCGAACGGCTCCGGCAGCGCGAGCGCGAGCGCCTCAACAAGTCGGAGAAGGTCTCGCTGCGCCAGACACCGAAGCAGGTCGTCTCCAAGGTGGTCGAGGATTTCAACCTGACCAAATGGCTGGCGCAGGAAGCCGCGCGCGACAAGCTGATCATGGCCGGCTATCGCGGTCACGCGCCCTACGTCACGTTCCTGTTCGCCCGCGCGGTCACGCCGATCGTGCTGTTTCTCGGCGCGGTGATCTACGTGTTCGTCGTTACGAACCTGGACAAGCCCCTGACGATCAAGCTCGGCATCTGCGTCGGCGCCGCCTATCTCGGCCTGCAGGCGCCGATGCTGTTCCTGAAGAACGCCATCAGCAAGCGTCAGCTCTCGATCAAGCGTGCTTTTCCCGACGCGCTGGACCTGCTGCTGATCTGTATCGAATCCGGTATGTCGGTCGAAGTCGCCTTCCGCAAGGTCGCCAGCGAAATCGCGTCGCAATCGATTGCGCTGTCGGAGGAGTTCGCGCTGACGACGGCGGAATTGTCCTACCTGCAGGACCGCAAGGTGGCTTACGAAAACCTCGCCAAGCGCACCGGTCTGGAGGGTGTGAAGTCGGTCTGTCTGGCGCTGATGCAGTCGGAACGCTACGGCACGCCGCTGGGCCAGAGCCTGCGCGTGATGGCGCAGGAAAACCGCGACATGCGGATGAACGAAGCCGAGAAGAAGGCGGCTGCGCTGCCGCCCAAGCTCACCGTGCCGATGATCCTGTTCTTCCTGCCTTGTCTGTTCATCGTCATTCTCGGACCGACCTACATCAAGATCCAGATGATGCCGTAAGGTCGTCATGTCCCAGGCGCGATGCGGCGCGCAGCGCTGCTTCGCAGAACCGGGATCCATGGCCGCGCGGTGAAGATGACAGAGCTCCGGCTCTGCGGAGCGTCGGGCTTCGCGGAGCGGCCGCTCGCCGGCCGCTCAGAGCATCGCAAGGTGCGCGAGGTCCACCGCCTTGATCCATTCGGTCTCCGGATAGACCATCAGCGCGCCGAGCGCGAGCGCGATGCCGTAGGGGATTCCGGCCTGCCGGTCGTGCAGCCGGTTGAGCCACGCTTGTCCCGCAAGCGCGTAGGGCAGGGGCCACTGCCGGAACTGGATCAGCAACAGTGTCAGCGCCCCGCCGAACAGCGACGCATAGACGAGATACTCGAGGAGATGATCGAAGCCGAACCAGAGCGCAACGCAGGCCACGACCTTGGCATCGCCGCCGCCGACCCAGCCCATCGCAAAGCAGGCGAAGGCGACGACCAGGACGAGTGCACCGGCGGCAATGTGCATGAGCATGTCGTGCAGGCCCATGCCGCCGAGCAGCGCAAGGGCCAGGAAGCCCGCGATCAGCGCCAGCGATACCCGGTTCGAGATCGTCATGGTGAAAAGGTCGCTCGCGGCTGCGAACGCCATCAGGGCCGGAAACAGCATAAGGCGTGCAATGTCGAGCGTCATGGTAAACGGTCCGTTGGGTTTCAGGGTGCGATCTGGCGTCGTCGCAGCCTATTGACGATTGGTAAACGATCGGAGAACGGCCGCCGTTGCCGGCGACGGCAGTTTCCGCACGCGTATCCCCGGGAAACAAATGCAGGCATGCGCCGATCCTAACGTTGCGGCCGGACGCGATAGATCTCGAGCGGCTCGCCGGCGCCCT
>DATCXE010000089.1:0-9509 GCA_036565985.1 Bradyrhizobium sp. | reverse complement strand
ACATAGCGGACGATGCGGTCGTCGCCGAGCAACGAGATCGCGGCGCTTACGCCGGATATCGCGCGTGCCGGCGCCAGATCCAGTTCGCTGATGCGGGCATGCGCGAACTGCGAGCGCAGCATCACGCCCTCGAGCTGGCCGTCATGATGGATATCGACGGTGTATTTCGCCGAACCCGTCACCTTCTCGCGCGCTTCCATGCGCGGCGAAGCTGCTGCTTCGCCGTCGAAGCGGCCGGCACAGGCATCCGCCACGGCGCGAAAGATGCCGTCATAGGCGCCGCAACGACATAGATGTCCCGACAACGCAGCGCCGATTTCCTCGCGCGACGGAACGGCCGTTCCCTTCGCCGCGCGCCAGCCGTCGTGAAACGCCGCGGCCTCGACGATGAAGCCCGGCGTGCAGAAGCCGCATTGCAAGGCGTCATGCGCCATGAACGCCTTTTGCACCGGATGCAATCCGGCTGCGCCGATGCCTTCGACCGTCGTGATCGACTTGCCGGTCGCCGCGACAGCCGGCATCAGGCAACTCACGGCCGGAACGCCTTCGACCAGAACGGTGCAGGCGCCGCAGACGCCGGCACCGCAGACGAGCTTGGTGCCGGTGAGCTCGAGCGCGTCCCTGACGACATCGACAAGCAGCGCGTCGGGATCGTCGGGCAGGGGAGCGGACTTGCCGTTGATCGTCATCGTGCTCATCTGCGATCTCCAGGTTTACGGGAGGCGGGGCGGGAAACGGATTTTCTGGTGGATGTCACCTTGACGGGACGCGGCTTCGGTGCCGGAGCGGTGGCGCCGGCGACGAGTGTGCGCAGCATGATTTCCAGATCCTTCAGGAAAGCGTCGGCCGGCTGCATCGCGGGGTAGGCGGATTTGGTGCCGTTGATCGCCATCTCGACGCAGCGGGCAAAATCCTGCGGTGTCATACCGGCCTTCAACTTGAGGCCCTGCTTGCGGCAGACGCGCGTGATGGTCGCCGCAAGCTGCGTCGCGTAGGCCGCAGCATATTTCTGGTAGAGGTCGCGGGCCTGCAGCAGATGTTCGGAGAACAGCTCCTCGACATGGGGCGACCCCTCGAGCGACTCGGCCAGTTGTCCGAGCTTGGCGCTGACCGAGGCGACGAGGATATCGGCGAGGCTGCCGCCGGCTTTTTCCACGGCGTTGGCCGCTTCGATCTCGGCGGCGAGCGCGCTCTCATGCAGCCGCTCGATGACGGCGCGGAACAGCGCTTCCTTGGATTTGAAATGATGATAGAGCGCCTGCCGCGTCAGACCAGCGGCCTCCGCCGCCTGCTCGATCGACGAGCGCCGGAAACCCTGCCGGCGGAATACCAGCATCGCGGCATCGAGAATGCGGGTGCGGGCTACCATTTGACGATTTTGACAAAATGGAAAGAAATGTCAAGTTTCGGAAAAAGGGCCCCGGCGTTCTCGCTCAGGACGCCTTGTGCGCCCTGCATTCGTATGGGCCGGATTTGCCGGTCCCCGCGATGTTGGCCTTGAAATACTGGCCCATCGAAGGGGCGTTCAGAAACGCATCGGCGACGCTCTTCGGCAATTCGCAATACTGATCGTGGACCGCGCTGTGCCGGACGACCATGCGACGGTTCGTGCCGTCGTAACAGACCCGCTCGATCAGGCTGCTGCGGGTGATGTCCTGGCAGGCGAATGGCTTGAGGTTCACTGGCCCGAGGTTTCTCACGTCAACGCTTTCGGCTTCCTCCCAGGGGGCGGCGAAGAGCAGGGCGATGATGAAAGCGAGGCGGGACATTGTGGCAGCCTAACATGACAATTGGTCGAATGCGCCCCGGCATCGGGGTTTGCGCATGACGCCGGGCCGCCTATCGTCGCGGTCAAGCGGGCCGGCAGTTGATGACCTGCGCGGGGAGAGCCACCGATGAGGATCAAGCACGTCCGTACCCACATTCTCCAGGCCACGCTTTCGCAGCCCTTTGCCTATTCCCGCGCTTGGTACGACACGCGCATGGCGATGATCGTCGAGATCGAGACCGACAATGGCCTGGTCGGCTGGGGCGAATGCTACGGCCCCGCCCGGATCACCGCCGCCGTGGTCGAAAGCGTGGCGTCGCTCTTGATCGGCGAGGATCCGCTGCGGATCGATCATCTGTGGCGGAAAATCTATTCCACGCTTCGCGATCACGGACAAAAGGGCGTCGTGATCGAGGGGCTGAGCGGCATCGACATCGCGCTCTGGGACATCAAGGGCAAGCATTTCGGCGTCCCGGTCCATCGCCTGCTGGGCGGCGGAATCCGCGACACCGTGCAGGCCTACGCGACCGGGCTGTACCGGCGCAGGTCGGGCGATCCGCTGCGCTACCTGCCCGAGGAAGCGGCGGGCTATGTCGCGGAAGGATTCAACGCGGTGAAGCTGAAGGTCGGGTTCGGGGTGGAAGAGGATGCCGCGGTCACGCGCGCGGTGCGGGAGGCGATCGGGCCCGATGTCGCCTTGATGGTCGACGCCAACCACGCCTACGACGCGACCGCGGCGATCCGCCTCGGCCGCATCATCGAGCGGTACGATATCGGCTGGTTCGAGGAACCGGTGCCGCCGGAGGACCTCGCTGGGTATCGCGAAGTGAAATCGGCGTGTTCAATTCCCGTCGCCGGCGGCGAATGCGAGTTCACGCGTTTCGGGTTTCGCGATGTCCTGACCTCGCGCGCGATGGATATCATCCAGCCGGATACCTGCGCGGCGGGCGGTCTGTCCGAGTGCAGGAAGATCGCCGACATGGCTGAGGCCTTCGGCGTCAGGTACAATCCGCATGTCTGGGGGACGGGCATCGCGATCGCGGCGTCGCTGCAACTGCTTGCGGTTCTCCCATCCCACACCCCGCTGTCGCTGGCCCCGCTCGAGCCGATGCTTGAGTTCGACCGGACCGAGCATCCGATGCGACAGGCGATCCTGACGCGTCCGATCGAGCATGTCGGCGGCACCGTTGCTGTTCCTGATGGTCCCGGCCTCGGCATCCAGATTGATCGCGAAGCGCTGGCGCGGTTCGCAGCGACGTGATCGCAGCCTGCGCCGTCAACCCGGATGCATGACGAGCGCGATCAGGAGAATGATCGGTAGCGGAATGCCGACAAGCCAGAGCAGTGCGCCCTTTACGAATTCCATGCCGGCCCCCTTTCGATGCTTACGCGCGCATGATTTCTGGCTACGTCATTTCGCCAGTTGAGCAGGAGGCGGTTCGCGCATGCCCCATCTCTCAAGGGCAAAACGATCCCGCGACGCTTCCGTTCCGCGTGCGTGATTTTTGCCCGGCCGCGACGGCGGGCGAGCTCCAGTGATCAATGGTCGAAACGATCAGGCCGCGCGGCCCGGGGCAGGGCGATGGAGAAGTTCCTCGCCCTGATCTGAAACAGCGGAGACGGCCCTATTCCGGCTTTGCGCGGTACGTCTGCAGGAACATCCGCGTTGCGCTGTCGACCACTTGCGCGATGCGTTCGGCCGATGGCGCCGGTTCTGCCTGAAACACGAACGGCAGGAACAGCGTCGCCTGGCACATCTGCAGGAATTGCGCGGCGGCAAGCTCGCAATCGTCGATCGCAAGATCGTCCGGTCCGACATGGGCCTGCAGATATTCGGCGAGACGGTTGATCGTCCTCGCCAGCACGTTCTCGTAGAACCGCCGTCCGACGTCCGGCATCCGCTCGGCGATTGCCATCACCGTGCGGATCGACGATCCGCCACCCGGCCGGCAGATCGACCCGATGTAAGCCTGCCCGAACTCCCTCAGGGTGATTTCCGCATCGCGCCGGGGATCGAGATTGTATGCGATCTTGCTCTTTTCGAGCGCTTCGTCCTCGACCATGGCTTCGAACAGCCGGCTCTTGTCGGCGAAGTAGACATAGAGCGTGCCCTTGGAGACGCCCGCAGAGCGCGCAATTTCGTTCATGCTCGCCCCATCAAAGCCCAGATCCATGAACACCTTGCGCGCGCCGTCCAGAATCTGGCGGCGCTTCGAGCTGTCCTCGTCGCTGCCAACCCTGAGAGTGTTTGGATCAGACACAACCATTAGTTTATCTTTTTGGAAAAGATTTCAACCCGGGATATACGAGCGGGGGCATTTCTCGCGCTATGGTCCGTATCCAAACGACATATCTTGACCGAACCGTTCGGTCAATGCTACCTTTTGACCCAGTGGAGCGCCCGCGGCCAGACTCGGCGGCGGTCGCATTGCAATATCTGAAACAAGGAGGCCATTAATGGCCGCAGCGAGAGACCAGGCGGCACGCATCGTTCGGACCGGGCCGGAAACGGCCAACGACGATGCTGTGCTGGAGGCTGCGGACCAGCTGCGGACCCAGGTCGCCGAAGAACCCCGGCGCCGCCCGGTCGATCCGCCCGCCGAAGCCGAAAGGCCAAGTGCGCCTTCCGCCAGCCCTGCGGCGAAGCAGGGCAAACGCAAGTTCGTGTTCATGGGCCTGTTCGCGCTGGTGGCGCTGGCAGCCATCGGTTACGGCGTCTACTACGTTTTCATCGGTCGCTTCTATATCTCGACCGACAACGCCTATGTTCGCGCCAACAACACCACGCTCGGGGCGCGGGTGTCGGGCCATGTCGCGGCGATCCTGCCCGCCGACAATTCGATCGTTCGCGCCGGCGAGGTGGTGTTCAGGATCGATGACGGCGATTATCGCATCGCGGTGGACGCGGCCCGCAGCAGGATCGCGACCCAGCAGGCGACGATCGACCGCATCGGCCGCCAGGTCACCGCGCTGGAAAGCGCGACCGAGCAGGCCAAGGCCCAGCTCGCTTCTTCGGAAGCGGCGCTGAAGCGCGCCGAACTCGACTTCGACCGCCAGCAAGCGCTGAGCACCAAGGGCTTTGCATCGCGCGCGACCTTCGAGGTGTCCGAAGCCGGGCGCGACCAGGGCGCCGCCGCGGTGAGGTCGGCGCAGGCGGCCTTTGACGCTGCGCGCGACAATGTCGAGGTGACAAAGGCGCAGCAGGCCGAGGCTCGCGCCCAGCTCGCGGAATTGCAGACCCAGCTTGCCAAGGCTGAGCGCGACCTGGATTTCACCTCCGTGCGCGCGCCCGTCGACGGCACTTTCTCCAACCGCCTGGTCAACACCGGCGACTTCATCCAGGCCGGGCAGCGGCTCGCCAACGTGGTGCCGCTCGACGACGTCTTCATCGATGCCAACTTCAAGGAAACCCAGCTCAGGCGCATCCGTCCCGGCCAGCCCGTGAATATCTCGGTCGACGCCTACGGCCATCGCAAATTTGCCGGCGTCGTCGACAGTATTTCGCCGGCGGCCGGCTCGGTGTTCACCTTGCTGCCGCCCGACAACGCCACCGGCAACTTCACCAAGATCGTGCAGCGGCTGCCGATCCGCATTCGCGTTCCGAAAGAGGTGGCGAAGCAGAACCTGCTGCGCGCCGGCATGTCGGTCTACGCCACCGTCGACACCCGCGATGGCGCTGCCGATGCCGACAGCGAGGCCGATCTCGATGCGCCTGGGACGGTCCAGCCGCAGTAGTCCTTTTTGAGGACGCCGGCCTTGAGGGGGCGGCGCATGTCTCGGGCAGATCATGGCTGACGCTACCACCGCTTCGCCCTCGATGATGAATGCCGCAGCCGACGAGCGCATTCCGCCGCGTCGGCTGCTTGCGTTTCTCATCATGGTGTTCGGGATGTTCATGTCGATCCTGGACATCCAGGTGGTATCGGCGTCGCTGCAGCAGATTCAGGCCGGTCTTTCGGCCAGTTCGAGCGAAGTGTCGTGGGTGCAGACCTCGTACCTGATCGCCGAGGTGATCGCGATTCCTCTCTCCGGATTCCTGTCGCGCGCTTTCGGTACGCGTCTGCTGTTCGCGATTTCCGCCTCCGGCTTCACCGTCGCCAGCCTGTTCTGCGGCTTCGCCTCGACCATCGAGCAGATGATTTTCTGGCGCGCGCTCCAGGGATTTCTCGGCGCCGGCATGATTCCCACCGTGTTCGCATCCGCCTACACGGTGTTCCCGCGCTCGAAATTCCACATCGTCGGTCCCATCATCGGGCTGGTCGCAACGCTGGCGCCGACCATCGGACCAACGGTCGGCGGCTACATCACCGACCTGATGTCGTGGCACTGGCTGTTCTTCATCAACATCGTGCCCGGCATCGGCATCACCATCGGCGTGCTCGCGCTGGTCGACTTCGACAGACCTAATTTCGCGCTGCTCGAACATTTCGACTGGTGGGGCCTGTTGTTCATGGCGGGCTTCCTCGGCACGCTCGAATACGTGCTGGAGGAGGGGCCGCAATCCGAATGGCTGCAGGACACCTCGGTTGCGGTGTGCGCGGCGATCTGCGTGGTATCGGCGATCGCCTTTTTCTGGCGGGTGCTGAGCGCCAGAGAGCCGATCGTCGACATCAGGACCTTCGGTGACCGCAATTTTGGCCTCGGTTGCCTGATCTCGTTCTGCATCGGTATCGGCCTTTACGGCCTCACCTACATGTATCCGCGCTACCTCGCAGAAGTGCGCGGCTACAGCCCGCTGATGATCGGCGAGACCATGTTCGTCTCCGGCGTCGCCATGTTTTTCACCGCGCCGATCGTGGGGCGGCTGATGGTGAAGTACGACATGCGCTATATCATCGCGATCGGGCTGGTGCTGTTTGCGCTCGGCTCCTACCAGATGACGTGGATCACGAAGGAATATGATTTCTTCGAACTGCTGGTGCCGCAGATCCTGCGCGGCGTCGGCATGATGATGGCGATGGTGCCGACCAACACCATCGCGCTCGGCACGCTGGCGCCGGAGCGGGTGAAGAACGCGTCGGGGCTGTTCAACCTGACGCGCAATCTCGGCGGCGCGGTCGGGCTCGCCGTCATCAACCAGGTGCTGAACCAGCGGACCGACCTGCACATCTCGCGCCTGCATGACAGCGTCACCTGGGGCAACGCCACCGCGGTCGAAACACTCAAGATGTTCACGGAGCGCATGCAGGGCATGGGCGATGCCGCGCTGATGGCGCTGAAGCAATTGTCGCAGATCGTGCATCG
Organism: Bradyrhizobium sp.; assembly: GCA_036565985.1. GTDB lineage: Bacteria > Pseudomonadota > Alphaproteobacteria > Rhizobiales > Xanthobacteraceae > Bradyrhizobium. The sequence continues at coordinate 2,497 of DATCXE010000089.1, read as the reverse complement.
CCAGGCGGTGGTGATGAGCTATGGCGACGCCTTCTTCATGCTGACGGTGTTCTATCTCGGCCTCAGCGTGCTGGTGTTGACCCTGAAGAAGCCTTCCGCGGCCGTGCTCGGCGGCGACGCGCATTAGACGGCGTAGAGACGCACGCACTCACGCTGATGTTATGTTGCAAATCACCGATGATGCATTTATAAGCAGCGCGTTGTCGCTCGAACCGGGGAGATTTGCATGATTTCGATGTATTCGCAGATCGTACCCTCGCGTCCGATGCCTGTGCTGGATTTTCGGTCGCTCCGCTGAGCGCGTTTCCCGCCGGCCCTGAACGGGACTGAATCCCCGATCTTCAAGCTTCCCAACGACTTATCGATTTCTCAACGACGTCTGCGTTCGGCCCGACGCCGTCCGCGCGTCAACCAGATGGAGCCGGCGTTTGCGCCCAGGCGCAGCCGGATGACGCCATGACCGCTCTGAAAGACAATAAGCCCGCGGCGATGCGCGTGGTGATTCCGTTCGTGTTCCGGCACTGGCTGCAACAGCCCGGCCGGGCCGCCGTCGTCAGCGGCGGGCTCCTGGGCGCGACTGCGGCCGACCTCTTCATGCCGATCTTCTCGGGCCGTCTGGTCGATGCGCTGACGCTGGGCGCTTCCGACCCGGCGGCGCGGCGCGCGGCGTTCATGGCGTTCGGCGGAATCGTGGCGCTGGGACTGCTGTCGATGATCCTGCGCCTGATCGGCCTGCAGGCGATCGTGCCGTTCACGCTGAAGATCATGTCCGACGTGTCGCGCGACGCCTTCATGCGGGTGCAGCGTTTCTCGACCGACTGGCACGCCAACAGCTTCGCGGGCTCGACCGTGCGCAAGGTCACGCGCGGGATGTGGGCGCTCGACCTGCTCAACGACACCATCCTGATGGCGCTGGCGCCGTCCCTGCTGGTGCTGCTGGGCTCGATGATCCTGCTCGGGCTGCACTGGCCCGTGCTCGGCGCGGTCATCGCGGTGGGCACCCTGATCTACGTGTCGATGACGCTGGCGTTTTCCATGAACTACATCGCCCCGGCGGCGCGCGTCTCCAATGCATGGGACACGAAAGTTGGCGGCACGCTGGCGGATGCGCTGACCTGCAACGCGGTGGTGAAATCCTTCGGCGCGGAAGCGCGCGAGGACGCGCGGCTGGCCGGGGTCATCAGCCGGTGGCGGACGCGCGTGCGGCGGACTTGGCTGCGCTACAACTACACCAGCACGGCGCAGCTCGCGGTGCTGCTGTGCTTCCGTGCGTCGGTGATCGGTGGCGCGGTCCTGCTGTGGATCGCGGGCCGCGCCACGCCAGGCGACGTCACCTATGTCCTGACCAGCTACTACATCATCCATGCCTACCTGCGCGACGTCGGCATGCACATCAACAACCTCCAGCGTTCGGTCAACGACATGGAGGAACTGGTCGCGATCCATGACGAGCCGATCGGCATTGCCGATGCACCCGGTGCAAAGCCGATCGACATCCAGGGCGGACGCATCGTGTTCGACGCGGTGACGTTCCACTATGGCGGCCATCGCGCGCCGCTGTATGACGGCCTGTCGGTGGAGATCCGGGCCGGCGAGCGGGTCGGCCTGGTCGGACGTTCCGGCTCCGGCAAGACCACCTTCGTCAAGCTGGTGCAGCGGCTCTACGACGTCAGTGGCGGAAAGATCCTGATCGACGGCCAGGACATCGCGCTGGCGACGCAGCAATCGCTGCGCAGCCAGATCGCGATCGTGCAGCAGGAGCCGATCCTGTTTCACCGCACGCTGGCCGAGAACATCGCCTATGGCCGGCCCGGCGCCGGCATGGCCGCGATCGAGCAGGCGGCGCGGCTTGCCAACGCGCACGACTTCATCCTGCGGCTGCCGAAAGGCTACGGCACGCTGGTCGGCGAGCGCGGCGTCAAGCTGTCGGGCGGCGAACGGCAGCGCGTGGCGCTGGCGCGCGCGTTCCTGGCGGACGCGCCGGTGCTGATCCTGGACGAGGCGACGTCGAGCCTCGATTCGGAATCGGAAGGGCTGATCCAGCAGGCGATGGAGCGGCTGATGAAAGGGCGCACCTCGATCGTGATCGCGCACCGGCTGTCGACCGTGCGCAGCCTCGACCGCATCCTGGTGTTCGACCGCGGAGAGGTGGTCGAGCAGGGGACCCACGCCGCGCTGACGGCGCGTCCCGGCGGGATCTATCGCGGGCTGTTCGAGATGCAGGTCACGGAGTTCGGCCGGATCTCGGCGGCGGAGTGAGGTGCCTTCTTGCGGTCCTGCTCGATGTCGGAATATGTTTCCGGCATCGAGAGGACTTGCGCGATGAGCTGGTTTCGCAAGGATCGGCGGCCGGAAGTCTGGGAAGTCGCCGATGAGCTGCCGCTGGGCGATATCGGTGCGGCTCACAAGATTCGGGAGATTTGCGCCTCCGCCGCGGCGATTGCCGAGGCAATGGTGTCGGCTAGCGGACGCGATGCCGAACAGAAGCGGGCCGCCG
>DATCXE010000083.1:0-4121 GCA_036565985.1 Bradyrhizobium sp. | reverse complement strand
CGGCGGCGGCCTCCTTGGCGGAGCCGCCGCGGGTACCGCTGTCGACGTTCTTACCGAAGTGATCCAGCCCCATCGCGCAGCACTGGAACCGGGCGGCAAGCTGGGTAAGGACGTTCATGGCTCGCTGGGCTTGGGCATTGTCGTTCTCGTCCGTGAAGCCCGCGGCGGCGGCGAGGGTGTCGACCGCGATCAGCACCAGCGGCACGTTCCACTTCGCCAGCATCTGCCTCTCGATCTCGACGATCATCTTCTCGAGCTCGGTGAAGGCGTTCGGCGCCAGCAACGATGGGAATGAACTCTTCCACGCGAACGGCTGCGGGTCGGAGGGTAAGCGACCTTCCTTCACCAGACCGGCGATCCGGCTGCCGAACGTGTTGGCGCCTTCCGCGGCCAGCACCAGCACGCCGCCGGTTCGCTTCACGCGATGGCCCGCGAACGGGTTGCCGGTGATCACCGAGGCGGCCAAATCAATCAGCGTGAATGATTTAAAGATTCCCCACTGGCCAGCCAAAAGGGTGGTGCTGACTTCGGGCAAGAGACCTTTCACCAGCCACGGCGTCTCGATCTCGCTGACGGTGCCGTGCCAGAACGTATCCTGTGCCGGTGTGGCCGCCGTCGGCTGATCGGTGGTGCTGATGTTTTGCGAAAAAGGTCCGAACGGAATGAACTCATGTGCACCAGTGCGGTGTTGCGCTCGCGCAGGCGAGCGTGTATCTTCTATAGTCATCGGGGCCCCCTAAGCCTCGGTTTCAGAACCCCGTCCGCGCTGGAACGCGGCGGGGTTTTTCGTTGGGATCATTCACTGTTGACCCCATGTCACCCCGCAGTTGAGCGGCGCCGCGAGCGCGCCATCGCAGGCGCGCGATTACGGTCCGCCGCAGCCGATGCCGGGCGAGATGCGAACGAACTTGGAACGGGGGTTTGCCAACCACAGGGCAAAAATTGTCAACCTCGGGCGCGAAAGCATCGTCGCCGCGGGACAAAAACTCTGATAGCGCAGGTGGTTACTTGGTGAGCGCGGAGGGACTCGAACCCTCGACCCCATGATTAAAAGTCACGTGCTCTACCGCCTGAGCTACGCGCTCACTTGCCGCGCTGTGTAGGGGGCGGGCCCCTTCGGGTCAATAGTGGACGGCGCGGAATGTATCGCGCGACCGGCCCGAATTTCCGTTGTGCGGCTGACGGTTAGTCCGGCTTCTTCAAGCCGGCGGACTAACTATCCACCGCCTCAGTTTACCTCCCGGCGAATCTCGGAGGCGACCGGCTGGGTGGGGCTGCCGAGCCCGGGCACCCTGACCGGGCGCAGCCCGATCAATTCCGCCGTCCGCACCGCGCTGTTGCGCCAGAAGGCAAAGGAATTGGCGCGGGAGTTTTCCAGAAGCGCGATCGCGACCGCGGCCAGGAACGGCAGGCTTTGCAGCACCAGCACGCCTGCGAAGATGTAGATCTCGCGCACTTCCTTGGTGCCGTTGGTCACGACCAGCACGGCGGCGCCGACCAGCAGCAGCACGCCGATCACGGCTTCCCAGAATGCCTGGAACTCGATCGACATCCGCGACAGGCCGCCCTTGGAGGTGCGGGCGAACGGCAGATGCTCGGTAATCAGGCCCTGGGCCACCGCGCGCGACACCGTCCACTGCACGCTCATGGCGGCGATCATGGCGCCCATCATCTGCCCGGCCTTGATATGCACCCGCAGGCGATACAGCGCCAGGAAATGAACGATCGAGACGACGAAAGAGGCAATGATCGGCAGCGTCAGGATCTTGTCGGGGACGGCGATGTCGGCAAACGCGACGATCGGCACCCAGATCAGATTGAGGATCGCGACCACTACGCCGAGGCTCTCGGCGCCGAGCCAGTTCAGCCAGCCGAGCGAGAATTCGCGGCGCTGGTCGGGCGTCAGCCGGCTCGCGCCGGGCAGGAAGCGCCGCCAGTGCTTCTTGACGATCTGGAAGCCGCCATAGGCCCAGCGGTGACGCTGCTTCTTGAACGCCTCGTAGGTGTCGGGCAGCAGGCCCTCGCCGTAGCGGACGTTGGTGTAGTGCGTCAGCCAGCCCTGCTGCTGGATGGTGAGGCCGAGGTCGGTGTCCTCGCAGATGGTGTCGCTGGACCAGCCGCCGGCCATGTCCATCGCCGAGCGGCGCAACAGGCACATCGTGCCGTGCACGATGATGGCGTTGCGTTCGTTGCGCTGGACCATGCCGATATCGAAGAACCCGGCATATTCGCCGTTCATGATGTAGTGCATCAGCGAACGGTCGCCGTCGCGGTGCTCCTGCGGCGCCTGCACGAGGCCGACACGCGGATCGGCAAATACCGGCACCAGGTCCTTCAGCCAGTCCGGATGCACGGCATAGTCGGCGTCGATGATGCCGATGATCTCGGCGTCGGCTGCGGTGCGCTCCATGGCGATGCGCAGCGCGCCCGCCTTGAAGCCCTCGACCTTCTCGGCATTGATGAACTTGAAGCGCTCGCCGAGCAGGCGGCAGTGATCCTGGATCGGCTGCCAGAACTCCGGGTCGGGCGTGTTGTTGATGATGCAGACGCATTCGAAGTTCGGATAATTAAGCCGCGACACTGCATCGAGCGTCTGCTTCATCATCTCCACCGGCTCGAAATAGGCGGGGATGTGGATCGAGACTTTCGGGAAGGCGATGGCGTCGCCGATCGTGGCCGGCGCCATCGGCTCGGTGCTCTTGGCGATCAGCCGGCGCGGGCCGTGACCGAAGGCGATCGACGCGATTTCGTCGATCCGCGCCATCGCGATCAGCACCAGCGGCACCAAGAGGATCAGGCCGAGCGTCAGCGCGAACGCCGAGCCGAACACGAAGTAATGCCCGGCCCAATAGGCGAACACGGTCGAAGCCCAGGCGCCGACGCCGTTGGCCGCCACCGAAAGCACCAGCGCCTGCATCACGGTCGGCCGGTCGAGCCGGAGGATCGGCAGCGACATCAGGATGCCGACGAGCAGCGCGATCGCCGCAAGCTTCCAGTAGTTCTCGGTGACGATCGGGCCGGTCCAGGAGAATTTCGGTTCGCGGTTTGCGTCGAGAATGCCCCAATAGGGTCCGACGCCGCCTTCGAAGAATTTCCAGGGCTGATCGATCGCCTCGACGATGTTGTATTCCATGCCCATCGCTTCGGCGCGGGTGACGAAGTTGCGCAGCACCGAGGCCTGTTCGAACGGACCCGGTTCGGCGTTCTTCAGATTGTAGCCGGCGCTGGGCCAGCCGAATTCGGCGATCACGATCCGCTTGCCGGGGAATTTTTCGCGCAGCAGCCCGTAGAGATAGACCGCCTGGTCGACCGCCTGCTTGTCGGTGAAGTTTTCCCAATAGGGCAGGACGTGGGCGGCGACGAAATCGACCGAGGAGGCGAGTTCGGGATTGTCGCGCCAGATGTTCCAGATTTCGCCGGTCGTGACGGGAACGTTGACCGACTTCTTCACCCGCTTGATGAGGTCGATCAGGTCTTCGACCTTCTGCTCGCCGCGGTAGATGGTTTCGTTGCCGACGACGATGCCGTTGACGTTGCTGTTGCGCTTGGCGAGGTTGATCGCGGCGTCGATCTCGCGCTCGTTGCGGTCGGTATTCTTGTCGATCCAGGCGCCGACGGTGACCTTGAGGCCGAACTCGGCCGCGATCGGCGGAACCAGTTCGACGCCGCCGGTCGAGGAGTAGAGACGTATGGCGCGCGTCATCGTCGAGAGCTTCTTCAGATCGGCGCGGATCTTCTCGATCTGGGGAATGTTGTCGACGTCGGGATGGGCGCTGCCCTCGAACGGCGCGTAGGAAACGCTCGGCAGGATGCCGCGGAAATCAGGGGCCGCCTCTTTTTGCTGGAACAGGCCCCACAGCCCGGCATGAGCTGCGGTTACAAACAGCAGGACGGCTACGACGGCGCGCATCGGAAGTTAAACCATACGGGGCTGCGATTTATTGGAAGCGAACCTGTCCCCTAGGTCCGACCGGCGGTACGGCACGATCGAGGATAATCCTGCCGCGCGAATTCACAACTGGTATGACGCCATGACTTTTTTAAGGACGGCGTTTTAAGCGCCGCTGGCTGCCAACGCCGGATAAATAGGATCGTTCCGCTGAACGTATCCTGAATGCCGG
>DATCXE010000082.1:0-12734 GCA_036565985.1 Bradyrhizobium sp. | reverse complement strand
GGCGGCGCCGGCGATGGCGGCGTCGACGTTGCCCTTGTCGATCAGCGTTCGCGGCACGGAGGGATTGGCGCGCAGCGCGGTCTCGATATCCTTCAGGTCGGGCAGTGTCGGCACCGGCTTCCAGGATATCTTGAGCTGCGTTGCCGCCTTGATCGCGTTTTCCTCGCGTTCGGCGACGACGCCCACGAAGTCGCCGATGCGAACGATCGCGACGAGCCCGGGGATATCTCGCACCGAAGTCTCATCGATCGCGATCAGGCTGTTGCCGATGAAATCGCCGACATCGACGCCGGCATAGGGCGGGCGAACGACGCGGCCGTGCAGCATGCCGGGCACGCGCATGTCGTGCACGTAGACCAGTTCGCCGGCCGCCTTCGCCGGCAGATCGACGCGCGGGACGGATTGGCCGACGATGGTGTAGGCGCTGGTGGCCTTCACCGGAACGTCGTCCGCCAATTCGAGCTGGATGGTTTCGCCCGCTATCAATTCACCGTAGGTGACGCTGCGATTGTCCTTGCCGCGGATCAGCCCGTCTTCGATGACAAGCTGTTCAGCAGAAAGATCCAGCCGCTCGGCCGCCCGCGCGACGAGGAACTGCCGCGCCTGTGCCGCCGCCTTGCGCAACGGAACGGCGGTGATCTGGATGGTTTCACTCGCAATCGTCGCGCCCTGATTGGGGACCAGCGATGTATCGCCCAAGACGATGACGACGCGCGCAAACGATACGTCGAGTTCCTCGGCGACGATCTGCCCGAGCGCGGTGCGAATGCCGGTGCCGAGATCGACGTGACCGTTATAGGCGGTTACCGATCCGTCGGCGGTGATCCTGATAAAGGTCTCGAACTTGACGGCCTCGACGGGCGAGGCGGGGCGGACGACAGACAGTGTGCCCTGCAGACGTTCGCGACCTTCGGACATGTCAGCTGCGACCATCACGCCTGCGCCTCGACGACGTGGCCGGCAGCGCGCATCGCCGCGCGCTTGATCTCGATATGTGCGCCGCAGCGGCACAGATGATGGCGCAGCGCTTCCAGTACCTCATCCTGCGATGGACGTGGCGAGCGCAGCAACAACGCTTTCGTCGTGATGATCATGCCGTTGAGGCAATAGCCGCACTGCGCGGCCTGTTCGCGGACGAAGGCCTGCTGCACGGGGTCGGGATGCTCCCGCGAACCGAGGCCTTCGAGCGTCACAATGTCGCGCCCGGCACAGCCCTCGATCGGGATCACGCAGGAGCGCGCCGCAACGCCGTCGATGAGCACGGCACAGGCGCCGCATTCACCAAGACCGCAGCCGTATTTCGGTCCGTTCAGGGCGAGGTCATTGCGAAGCACATAGAGCAATGCAGTGTCGGGAGCTGCATCGACATCGTAGGTTTTGCCGTTGACGGTCAGGCGCATCGTGCTCTGCGTCATGCTCCCTCTGGTCCTCGCTGCGTTGCAAAACTCTGCGCTGGGGGCTCGGGAAAGATACCGTTTGTATACAAACGTGCAAGCGCGGCGTCCCGCGGTGCAGCGCGTTGCCCGCATTATGAACAGGGAGGAGAGGCAAATGAGTTATTGTGCGGCAGGCGAGGCTTTTGCCTTTCGGGCCCGCTTGACAGCGTTCAACTCCGCGCGCAACATCATTCGTATACGAACAAAGTGATCGGGTCGCGAGAAAGCTGTTCCGATCGACGCCTCCTCGACCGCAGGCTTGTTCATGACTGATGCGACGACCGCCGGTGGCGACAAGATCCGCTGCGATGCCTGTCCGGTGATGTGCTACATCAAACCGGGCGCGGCAGGTGCGTGCGACCGCTACGCCAATCACGACTGCGAACTGGTGCGCGTCGATCCACATATCGTGCTGGAGCGAACGGTATCGCATGGCGGGCGGCTGGTGCCGTTTCAGGCCGGCGGCGACTGGGACGGCAAGCTCGTCCATGAACCCAGCGTGTTCGTCACCGCGATCGGCGCAGGCACCACCTATCCTGACTACAAGCCGGCGCCCTTCATCGTGTCGTCAGAGATCGACGGCGTCGACATGGTCACGGTCGTAACCGAGGGCATATTCAGCTATTGCGGCGTCAAGGTGAAGATCGACACCGACCGTTATCTCGGCCCGGAGACGGCAACTGTCCGAGCGCAGGGCGAGGCGATTGGCCATGTGACGACCAGCGAATACGGCTCGCAAATGCTGTCGCTCGGCGGCGTGCATCATCTCACTGGCGGTTCCAAGAAGGAAGGGCGCGTCTCCTGCGACGCGCTGATGGACCTCTCCAACTGCAAGCCGGTGGAACTCACGATCGATGGCGGCGCCACGGTCGTGGTGCAGGCAGGCTATCCGCCGATCGTCAACGGTGTCGCCGAAGAGCGGATGCGAGTGGGTTGCGGTTCGGCGACTATCGGCATGTTCGCCAAGCAGTGGCACGGCAAGGTCGATGAGGTCGTGGTCGTGGACGATCACATCACCGGCGTACTCAGTGAGCATCAGGCTGGCAAGCTCCTCGATATTCCCGATACCGGGATCAAGATGAAGGGACGGCGCTCGACGCCCGGCCGTTACTTCCAGGTCGCCGATCCCGGCACCGGCTGGGGCGGGACCAACATTTCCGATCCGCTGTCGGTGCTGGGGCCGTTCAATCCCAAGGAGGCGCGACCCGGACTGACCATGCTGATGGTCTCGACCACGGGGGAGCATGCCGCCTATTACGAGCTCGATGACGCGTTGCGGCCGGTCGAGAAGCCGATGCCCCCTGACCTTCGGTTCTCGGTCGAGCGCATCCAGGAGAATTGCGAACCGGCGCTGTGCACGGTGCTGTTCATGGGCGGCGCCGGCGGCTCGCTGCGTGCCGGCGTCACCGACAATCCGGTGAGGCTGACGCGATCGGTCAAGGATGCGCTGACGCGGGTCACCAGCGGCGGCGCACCGGTTTATGTCTGGCCGGGTGGCGGCATCACCTTCATGGTCGACGTCACGCAGATGCCGGCGGGTGCCTTCGGTTACGTTCCGACGCCGGCGCTGGTGGCGCCGATCGAGTTCACGCTGCGGCTTTCCGACTATGCCGCGCTCGGCGGTCATATGGATCACGTGCGTCCCCTGGCATCCCTGCGGGACAACACGGAACTTCGCCCGATGCCCTATATTCCCGGGCGGCAAGCGTGACCCGGCTTCCGCAAATTGGGCTTCTGCCTGACGGCAAGCGGCTGCATTTGCAGGACGGCCCGATCGATCTGGTCATCGAGGCGAACGGCGCGGAAGGTGACGTGCGTGCCGCCTATCAGGCCGCAGCGCGGCGATTTACGGGCCTGCTCGATGAACTCTGCAGGGAACTGGTCGAATTACGTCGGCCGGCCGAGCTGGCGCGATGCACATTGAAGGGCGTCGTCGCGCGCCGGATGCACGCGGCGGTGGCGCCGTTTGCAGCGGAGCAATTCATTACGCCGATGGCCGCGGTGGCAGGCAGCGTCGCGGAGGAAATCCTCGGAGCGATGCTGGACGCGGCCTGGCTGCAGCGGGCTTACGTCAACAATGGCGGTGACATCGCGCTGCATTTGACCGGCGGCGCGCAGTTCACCATCGGGCTGATGGACCGGCCGGACCGGCACGGCCTGATGCGAACGATTGACATCGAAGCGGATGATCCGGCACGCGGTATCGCGACCAGCGGGCGCCACGGCCGCAGCTTTTCGCTCGGCATTGCCGATGCAGTCACTGTGCTGGCGCGGACGGCGTCGCAGGCCGATGCCGCCGCTACCATCATTGCCAATGCCGTCGACCTGCCCGGTCATCCAGCCATTGCCCGCTGTCCTGCCCATGATTTGCAGCCCGACAGCGATCTCGGCGCGCGCCTCGTCACCCGCGACGTCGGCGCTATCGGCGCAAGCGAGGTTGGCGAGGCGTTGAGGGCAGGGGCCAGCCGGGCGCGGCAATTGCTCGCGGCGGGATTGATTGAAGGTGCGGCCTTGCGTCTACTGGGCGAGACGGTCGAGGTGGGCGCAAAAGGGATCGGGACACAGGCGTTACCAGCGCTCAATGGAAGCGCGGCAGAGAGAGCGATGCATGTTTGATCGAGAGCGAGGCAGATAGAATGAGCGCGATCATTCGAAAGATCGTCACGGTGGTCGAGGAAACCCACCTGGAAATGGGGCAGAAGGTCGCGCCGCCGACCCGGCGAGCGGCGGCGATTGCCGTGATCGAGAACCCGTTTGCTGGCCGCTATGTCGAAGACCTGTCGCCGCTGATCGCGATTGGCGAGGAACTCGGCGAGTTGCTGTCGAAGAAGGCCGTTGCCGCGCTCGGCATCGATGGCGCCAAGGCCCATAGCTATGGCAAGGCAGCAGCCGTCGGCGAAAACGGCGAACTCGAACACGCGGCAGCGATCTTGCATCCGAAGATGGGTGCGCCGGTGCGCAAAGTCCTGAGCAAGGGCGCGGCGCTGATCCCGTCGTCCAAGAAACGCAGCGGGCCGGGGACCACGCTGGATATTCCGCTCGGCCACAAGGACGCGGCATTCGTGCGCAGTCATTTCGATGGCATGGAAGTGCAGATCAACGATGCGCCGCGCGCCAACGAGATCATGGTCGCGGTGGCAGTCACCGATAGCGGCAGGCCCCTGCCGCGCGTCGGCGGATTGACGGTTTCGGAAGTCAAAGGCGAAGACGGTTTGAGATAGTTCCACAAGGGTATCGGAGGTAGGGATGCGACGTAGACACGTATTGGGGGCTGGCTTGGCGATCGCGGTTGCGGGCATGGCGGGCAACGCCATGGCGCAGAGCGAGATCAAGATCGGCGAGATCAACAGCTATTCGCTGTTGCCCGCTTTTACCGAACCGTATCGCAAGGGCTGGCAGCTTGCGGTCGAGGAAATCAATGCCGCAGGCGGCATCAACGGCAAGAAGCTCGTCGTCATTTCCAAGGACGACGGCGGCAAGCCCGCGGATGCGACGACAGCTGCCAACGAACTGGTGTCGAGCGAGAACGTGGCGATGCTGGCTGGCACGTTCCTTTCCAACATCGGCCTTGCCGTCAGCGATTTCGCCAACCAGAAAAAAGTGTTCTTCCTGGCGGCGGAGCCTCTGACCGACGCCATCACCTGGTCAAAGGGCAATCGCTACACTTTCCGCCTGCGTCCTTCCAACTACATGCAGGCGGCGATGCTGGTGGAGGAAGCCGCAAAGCTGCCGGCCAAGCGCTGGGCGACGATCGCGCCGAACTATGAATACGGCCAGTCGGCCGTTGCCGTGTTCAAGAAGCTGATGTCGGAGAAGCGGCCCGACATCCAGTGGGTCGACGAGCAGTGGCCGCCGCAGGGCAAGATCGACGCCGGTCCGGTGGTGCAGGCGGTTGCTGCCGCCAATCCGGAAGCGATCCTGAACGTCACTTTCGGCGCTGATCTCGTCAAGCTCGTGCGCGAAGGCAACACCCGCGGCCTGTTCAAGGACCGCGCGGTCGTCAGCTTCCTGACCGGCGAGCCGGAATATCTCGATCCGCTCAAGGATGAGACGCCGACGGGCTGGATCGTCACGGGTTACCCCTGGTACGACATCAAGACGCCGGACCATGACAAGTTCCTCAAGGCCTATCAGGCCAAGTTCAACGACTATCCGAGGCTTGGTTCGATCGTCGGCTACCAGACCATCAAGGCGGCTGCGGCTATCCTCGCCAAGGCCAACTCGACCGATCCGGAGAAGTTGATCGCGGCGACGGAGGGACTGTCGATGCCGTCGCCGTTCGGCGAGATCACCTTCCGCAAGATCGACCACCAGTCGACACTTGGCGCCTTTGTCGGCAAGACCGCGCTGAAGGACGGCAAGGGCGTCATGGTGGATTCGGTCTATCGCAAGGGGGGCGACTATCTTCCGAGCGATGCGGAAGTGGAGAAGCTTCGCCCGAAGCAGTGAGGGGTGCGCTAGATCTCTCCCTCTCCCCGCCCTTCGCGGGGAGAGGGTCGGGGTGAGGGGCTCTCACCGCGAGTCGTATATCGCCGATGGACCTGTACCCGCTCACCCGGAATTCAAGCGGCGCTTGAATTCCGACCTCTCTCCGCAAGCGGGGCGAGGTTGAGCCGAGCCCTACAACACCGCGCTTGAATCCGGACCGCCAATGGCCTTTTACTTCGTTCAGTTTCTGACCGGACTCGCCAGTGCAGCGTCGCTGTTTCTGGTCGCATCAGGGCTGTCGATCATTTTCGGCGTAACGCGGATCGTGAATTTCGCCCATGGCGCGTTCTATATGCTCGGCGCTTATGTTGCGTTCACGCTAACGGAGCGCTTCTCCGGCGCGCTTGGCTTCTGGGGCGGCATCGTCGTAGCCTCACTGGTCGTTGCCGTCGTTGGCGTGCTCGTCGAGATGGTGCTGCTGCGGCGGATCTATCATGCGCCGGAACTGTTCCAGTTGCTCGCTACCTTCGGCCTGACGCTGATGGTGCAGGATATCGTGGTGCTGATCTGGGGACCGGACGATCTGCTTGGCCGCCGCGCACCCGGATTCAGGGGCGCGGTCGATTTCTTCGGCCAGAACATCCCGAGCTATGATCTGTTCCTGATTGCGCTCAGTCCGATCGTCCTCGGCGCGCTCTGGCTGCTGTTCCAGCGCACGCGCTGGGGCGTGCTGGTGCGCGCGGCGACGCAGGACCGCGACATGGTGGCCGCACTCGGCGTCAATCAGAAATGGCTCTTCACCAGCGTGTTCGCACTCGGCGTCTTCCTCGCAGCCCTCGGCGGCGCGCTGCAGATCCCGCGCGATGCCGTGCATCACGCGCTCGACCTCCGCATCATCGTCGAAGTGTTCGTGGTTGTGGTCATCGGCGGGCTCGGCAGCATCATCGGCGCTTTCGTCGCCGCCGTGCTGGTGTCCGAGCTCAACGCGTTCGGCATCCTCATTTTTCCCAAGATATCCATCATCCTCGTCTTCTTGGTGATGGCGGTGGTGCTTATCGTGCGGCCGTGGGGCCTGTTCGGCAAGCCGGAGGCCGCCGCGCGCCGCACGCCGGGCCTGACCGTCACGCCCTGGCGGCCGCTCACCTCGGCCGAGCGGTTGATGTCGATCGGCGCACTGATCCTTGCGGCAATGCTGCCGCTGTTCGCCGGCAACTACACGCTGACGGTCGGCTCGGAGATCGCGATCTTCGTAATCTTCGCGGCCAGTCTCCACTTCCTGATGTCGGTCGGCGGGCTCGCCTCGTTCGGCCACGCCGCCTATTTCGGGCTCGGCGCCTACGGCGTGGCGTTCCTTGCCAAGGCAGCGGGATTGCCGATGATCGTCTCGCTTCTGCTGGGCCCGCTGCTCGGCCTGCTGGGTGCTGCGGTGTTCGGATTCTTCGCCGTGCAACTGTCCGGCGTCTATTTCGCGATGCTGACGCTCGCCTTTGCGCAGATCGTCTGGTCGATCGCATTCCAGTGGGTCAGCGTGACCGGCGGCGACAACGGCATTTTGGGAGTTTGGCCGGAGAAATGGGCGGCGAGCCCGGCGAACTTTTACTGGCTGTCGCTCGGCATCGCAGCACTCGTCGTCGCGGTGCTGCGGGTGATCGTATTCTCGCCGTTCGGTTTCGCTCTGCGGGCGACGCGGGACTCGCCACTGCGCAGCGAAGCGATCGGTATCAACGGCAAGCGCGTGCAGTGGACCGCCTTCGTCATATCAGGCACGGCCGCAGGCATCGGCGGTGCGCTGTTTGCGTATCTGAAGGGCAGCGTATTCCCGGACAGCCTCGGCATCTCGTTGTCGGTCGATGCGCTTGTCATGGTCCTGCTCGGCGGTGTCGAGACGGTTTCCGGCGCTGTCATCGGCGCCATTGTCTTCAAGGCGGCGAACATCTGGCTGGTCAGCCAGACCGACCTTTCCAAGCTGGTGCTGGGCGGCTTTATCGTTCTGATGGTGGTGGCCTTCCCGAAGGGCATCGTCGGCACGCTGGAGACGATCAGGAACCGCTGGCGGCCTTCCGAAAAGAAGTCCACGCTTGCTACCCCCCGGGTCGAGACTGCCGAATGAGCATGGTCCCCACATTGCTGTCGGTCGAGAACCTGAGCAAGTCCTATGGCGGCGTGCATGCCGTGCGCAGCGTGTCGTTCCAACTCAGGGCCGGAGAGATCCTGGCGCTGATCGGGCCCAACGGCGCAGGGAAGAGTACCTGTTTCGATATGCTCAACGGCCAGAACACCCCTGATAGCGGCCGCATCCATCTGCTTGGCGAGGATACGGTCGGCCGAAAGCCGCGCGCGATCTGGCGGCTCGGTGTCGGGCGCACGTTCCAGATCACGGCAACGTTTCCGACCATGACGGTGCGCGAGAACGTGCAGGTAGCGCTGGTGTCGTATGGACGGCAATTGTTCAACCTCTGGGGGGCGACCGCGAATTTCGCGCGCGACGAGGCGGGCCGGCTGCTCGATCTCGTCGGCATGGGCGGCTATGCCGAGCGTCCCTGCGGCGAACTCGCTTATGGCGACCTCAAGCGGCTGGAACTTGCGATCGCGCTCGCTAACCAGCCGAAGCTGCTGCTGATGGATGAACCGACCGCAGGCATGGCGCCGCGCGAGCGGATCGAACTGATGCGGCTTACCGCGCGCATCGCCCGCGAAAAGTCGATCGGCGTGCTGTTCACCGAGCACGACATGGACGTGGTGTTCGAGCATGCCGACCGCATTCTCGTCCTGAACCGCGGCAGCCTGATTGCCGAGGGTTCGCCTGAAGAGGTGCGCGGCAACCACGAGGTGCGCGCCATCTATCTCGGCGAAGGCCTGGTCTATGACGCGCGCCACCGCGAGGGAGCTGGCGCATGAAGCTCCAGGTCGCGGACCTCAACAGTTTCTACGGTCCGGCGCATATCCTGTTCGATATCGCGCTCGAAGTCGGCCAAGGCGAGGTGGTCGCGCTGCTGGGGCGCAACGGCGCCGGCAAGTCGACAACGTTCCGCTCCATCGTCGGCCTGGTCGAGAATCGAACGGGGCGGATCGTATTCGAGGGCAGGGATGTCTCGCGTGAGCCGACGCATGCGATCGTGCGGGGTGGGCTCGGTTATGTGCCGGAAGAGCGGCGCATCTTCACGGACCTGACGGTTGAGGAAAATCTCGAGGTCGGCCGCCAGCCGAAACGGTCGAACGCACCGTACTGGACCCGCGAAAAGCTGTTCACGCTGTTTCCCAATCTCGGCGAAATGCGCAACCGCCCGGGCGGGCGGATGAGCGGCGGCGAACAGCAGATGTTGACCATCGCGCGGACCCTGATGGGTAATCCGTCGCTGGTGCTGCTCGACGAGCCCTCGGAAGGACTGTCGCCGAAGATAGTCGAACAGATGGTCGACGCCATTCTCGCGATGAAGAAGGAAGGCGTCAGCATCGTGGTATCCGAGCAAAATCTGCATTTCGCGCGGTTGATCTCCGACCGCGCCTACATCATCGAACGCGGCAAGATCTGCTTTGGCGGAACGATGGCCGAACTCGACGCGCGCCCTGACATCCGGGACGCGCATCTGTCGCTGTGACCGGCGGCAGGCAACGTTAAGGTCAGGGGGCGCAGATGGGAAGGAGTGTTTCGCCGAAACGAACCGCCAAGCCGGCGCGGCCGTCCTACGTTCTCGACGAGCAGATCGGATTCATCCTGCGCCAGGTATGGCAGCGCCACGCCACCATCTTCGGCCGCGAGATCGGCATCAACCTGACGCCGACACAATGGGCGGCTCTGGCGAAACTCACCGAGACCGGTCCGTGCTCGCAGAACCTGCTTGGACGGCTGACGGCGATGGATGTTGCCACCATCAAGGGCGTGATCGACCGCCTCACGGCGCGCGGCCTGACCGAGACCAGCCCTGACCCCGAGGACGGCCGCCGCCTGCTCGTGAGTTTGACGCGCGCTGGCCAGCAAATGGCGGAAAAGGCCGCGCCCAGTGCGCTTGCGATCTCGCGGGAGACGCTGGCGCCGCTGGATGTGAAAGAGCGGGAGATACTGCTGGAGTTGCTGAACAAGCTGCGGTGAAGTGCAGCCTACCTCACGGTGATCGTGATCTTCTGCGATACAACGGGAGGATTGAACGGATAGTGTTCCGCATCGCCCAGGACGAGTTGCAGCGTATGCTTGCCGGGTGGGAGTTCCAGTCGCGCTTCGGTCTGGCCCGCACCAAAGTGCAGGTGCGTCTTGTCCTGGGGAATCGGCTCATTGGGATTGAGCGGCTCATTGACGTCTATCAGCAGATGGTGGTGGCCGGCATTCGGGTAGTTGTCGCCCGCGTGCGTAACGCCCATGTTGCGCAAGCCAAAGCGGCACCAGAATCCGCCTTTGATGACGGCGCCATTCTGCGGCCACACGAAATAGAGAAGAGCATCCTTATGCGCGGGCTTGCCTTGCGCGAACGCGGCGACTGGCACGCAAGTGAGTGCTGCGGAGAGAACGATCCACTGCATGAATTTCATGGCCGTCCTCTTCAACGCTACTTGAGGGGAAGTGCGACGCGGAAGCCGTGGGTGGGATAGCGCACGTTGGTGTCATAATTGCCGCGGCTGGATGTCCGGGCATAGTCCGAGGTTTTCCTCCAGGAGCCGGAGCGGATGACGTGCGAGGTACATTCTTTCTCGACCCACGCTGATCCGTCCGCCGGAGCGCCTTGATAGGTTTTGTGCCAGCAGTCTTCGACCCATTGATCGACGCCGCCGCCCATGTCAAACAGCCCATAGGGATTTGGCTTGAGGCTGCCGACCTTGACGGGTTGGTCGTTGGCCGGGATGTCGCTGCAATTTCTGCAATTGACCATGCCGGGCTGAAACTGATCGCCCCACCAGTATCTGGTCTGCGTGCCGCCGCGCGCTGCAAATTCCCATTCAGACTCGCTCGGCAGCCGGTATGGCTTTCGGGCAGTCTCGGCGAGCCACGCGACATATTGGCTGGCGTCGGTCCAGCTTACGTTTGTAACAGGCGCGTCGTCCTTTCCGGTCGCTGTAAAACCGCAGGCCTTTGCAGCCGCGCAAGCGTTCCATTCCTGGACGGAGACTGGAAATTTACCCATCGCAAACGGCTTGACCGTCACCTGGCGGACCGGTTTTTCCGAAGCGTCTTCGTTGCTGCCCATCGCGAAGCTGCCGCCCCGAAGCGAAATCATCTCGGGCTCCCGGATCGATGCGGCCGCCTGTGTGGTTGCAGCCGATGGGGCAGATGAAGCAGGCGGCGGTAGCAGGGCGGTCTGCTTGGATGCGGGAGAGGGCTCGGGCTGCGGCGTTGCCTGCTGCTGGGTTGGGGCCACAGTGGGAGCAGGCCTAGGCGGAGGCGGTGGTGAGGTCAGGGCGGGCGCGGGCGCCTTCGGTACTTCCACGGGAGCCGAAACGGGCGCTGACGCCTGATTTGCCGACTTGCGCGGTGGCCAAACCATTTGCCAGAGCGTGCCGCCCGCAATGATCAGCAATGCAAGGACGAGCAGGAGAGCCAGGATCTTTTCGCGTCGTTTCCGATTCTCGTGCAATGCGGTTGGGTCGGGCAGTACGCGATAGACGCGCACCGGATCGGTGATGTTCTTGACCTTTCGATCGCCGAGCGACTCGTATCCGCAAACCAGCTTGTGCTTTATCTGTTCGTAGATGCCGCCTGAGATATAGACCTCGCCGGGACGGGCTATCCCCTCGAGCCGCGTAGCGATATTGACGCCATCGCCATAGACGTCGTCGGTTTCGATGATGACGTCACCAAGATTGACGCCGATCCGATACTCGATCCAGTGATGCTTGGGTATCGATGCGTTGCGGCCAATCACGTTCTGCTGGATTACGATGCTGGACCGGACTGCCTCGACGGGGCTGTCGAAGATGGCGATGAAGCCGTCGCCGGTGGTTTTGACGAGCCTGCCGTGGTGCTCCCTGATAGTGGGTTCGATGAGGTCGCGCTCGATCCGCTTGACGCGGGTGTGCGTCCCTTCTTCGTCGATCTGCATCAGTCGGCTGTAGCCGGAGATGTCGCCGGCCACGATCGCAGCAAGACGCCGCGGCGTGGGCTCGCGCGAGGGCTCACCCCGCGTTGGCTCTCCACCTCGGCCCGATTTGATGTCGCGAATCTGGGCCATGGCCAGGATTGGCTCCCAAACTGCTAAACAGTATGAGGCAAGCAATCTTTCCAGCGCGCCCTTAGCGTACCATCGACTATGGGCGGCAAGCAACCGCGCGTTGTTCCACGCCGGGTGGTATCGGCGCGACGGCGCTTACGAGCATGAGTCGCCCGGCACCCATCCCAGGTTCAATCGATTTCGGGACGCGATGTTCAGGCCCGGAACCCGCAGGCCCGCCGGGCAGGTACCGGGCAGGGCTCGATTGAGGCCGGTGCGACTTCAGTGCCCGCTTATGATCTCCGGCACCTTGCCGGCGGGCGGCGTGTTGCGGCTGCGCTGGGTGCGGACGATGCCGTCGATGATGGTCATGCCGATGCCGGGGAGGTCGCCGAGCTGCACGCTCTCCAGGATGTTCTTGCCGGGCGAGTGCTGCGCCTTGTCCATCAGGACGAAATCGGCGGAGCGGCCGACCTCGATGATGCCGCAATCAAGCTCCCGCATGCGCGCGGTGTTGCCGGTCGCAAGGCAGAAGGCGAGTTCGGCGGGCAGGTCGCCGAGCGAAGACAGCATCGAGACCATGCGCAAGATGCCGAGCGGCTGCACGCCGGAGCCGGCTGGCGCGTCCGTGCCGAGGATGACGCGATTGAGGTCGCCCATTTCGCGCGCGATGCGCAGCGTGAACAGCGCCGAGCGCTCGTTGCCGTTATGAACCAGCTCCAGCCCGCGCTTG